>CAZVXR010000313.1:0-8903 GCA_964630865.1 uncultured Pirellulales bacterium
TCCTGGGTTCTTGCGTTCTTGGTTTTCGCAAAACGAACCCAATTTACAAAATCCTACCTCAACCATGAAGCCCTTGAAGTTAATGAAGAAAACAATAAACTTCTTCCTGTTCTTCATGCACTTCATGGTAAAAAAACAAAACGAACCCATTTTGGGCAAGCACGGGGGATTGCCCCTACTACGAACTCCGAACAAAGAACTACGAACTGTTCCATCAAAACGAACCCAATTTCCGCATTTTTCAGCAAATTTCAAAGGTCACAAAACATGTATACCTGTATTCCCGCATACCTGTATACCTGTTTTCACAAAACGAACCCAATTTCTCGCATTTTTCAACAAAAAACACACTCATTTAAGATTTCTCTTGACAAGTTAGCTACAACTAACTATATTAGGGGTAGCTAAGAATGACTACAATCAAAGACAAAAAACTCAGCGCGTCGATGGAAGACTATCTGGAGTCGATTTTTCATCTGTCTTCCGCCGGCCGGGTTGCGCGAAGCAAGGATATTGCCGAACAGCTCCATGTCTCGCGAGCGTCGGTAACCGGGGCGTTGCGGATACTATCCGACAAGGACTTGATCCATTACAAGCCGTACGGCTCGGTTACGCTAACCGAAAAAGGCACAGCGGAAGCCGGCAAGATTGTACGCCGACACCGCGTATTGGAGTCTTTTTTTGTCGATATTCTGGGGCTGGACGCCAAAACCGCCAAAGAATCCGCCTGTCGCGCCGAACACGCACTGGGACAGCACGTGGTAGGTCGGCTAAGGCATTATATTGAGTTTGTTGCCCAATGGGATGGCACCCAAGGCGATATGGCAACAGAGTTTAAACAGTTTTACGGCCGCAAGTCGCAGCCTCAACTGCCGCGCGAGATACAATGAAATCAAAACAAAGCAAGGATAAAACAGTGTCATTAGATCAGATTGATACGGGCAAGACGGTAACCATTGACCATATTGACGTGGGGCCTGGATTGAAAAACAGGCTGGCGGCGATGGGACTTTTCACAGACCAGCCGATTTGCGTCATGCGAAATGACCGCCGCGGACAGGTGATTGTCGCCGTCAAAGATAGCAGGGTTGTGCTGGGACGCGGGATGTCGCATAAAATTTTCGTCCATTAAACCTTTTTTCAAATACAAGTTGGGACCGCCTAATATTCACGTATGGAAAAGAAACTGACAATCGCCCTGGCTGGAAACCCCAATAGCGGAAAGACAACCTTGTTTAATGTGCTGACAGGAACACGGCAGCACGTTGCCAATTATCCCGGCGTGACCGTCGAAATCAAAAATGGTCTCTGCCGACACGGTCAGCATAAACTGAAAATAGTCGACCTGCCCGGCACCTACAGCCTGACGGCGTACTCGCCGGAAGAAGTCGTCGCACGGCAGTTTATTCTGGAACAAAAGCCCGATGTGGTTGTCGATATCATCGATTCATCCAATCTTGAGCGGAACCTGTATTTAGCCGTCCAACTGATGGAAATGAATGTGCCGCTGGTATTGGCGTTTAATATGGCCGATATCGCCAGAGCGCGAGGGACGGAATTCGACCTTAAGCGGCTCCAGCTTCTTTTGGATGTGCCGATTGTCTCGATTGTCGCTCGCAAAGAGGAAGGCATTCAGTCGCTTCTGGATACCACGCTGGCCGTTGCGGCCAATCCGCAGGCGCGTCGGGTTGAGATTCCTTTTGGCCCGCAGATTGAATCACAGCTTGAAAAATTGATCCCGCAAATTGACCCGCAGATGGATTTTGCGCAGCGTTTCGGACGGCGCTGGACAGCGCTGAAATTGCTCGAAGGCGACCAGCAGGTTGTTGCCCAGATTCAAAACGCCGAGCTGCTTGTTGCCATAGAAGCGTCGATCAAAGAACTCGAAAAACATTTTCACGAAAGTCCGGATATCGCCATTGCCGACAGACGCTATGGATTTATTTCGGGAGCATGCCAGGAAAGCGTCAAGACCACCGTCGAACTGCGCCACAACGTCAGCGATCTGGTCGATTCGGTATTAACGCATCATATTATGGGATTACCGATTTTCGCGGCGATGATGTATCTGGTGTTCTGGCTGACGTTCGGCCTTGGACAATATCCGATGGGCTGGCTGGAATCGCTGTTCGGCTGGTTTGGGGCCCAGGTTGGGGCTAACTGGCCGGCTGCGTGGTCAAGCGATATTCGCTCGCTGATTGTCGACGGCATCATCGGCGGGGTCGGCGGGGTCATCGTCTTTTTGCCGAATATCCTGCTGCTGTTTCTGGGTATCGCATTTCTGGAAGACACCGGCTATATGGCACGGGCGGCTTTTCTGATGGATCGCATAATGCACAAAATCGGCCTGCACGGAAAAAGCTTCATTCCAATGCTGATCGGGTTTGGCTGTTCGATCCCGGCGATTATGGCTACACGCATTCTTGAAAATCGCCGCACGCGGCTGACGACGATGATGGTCATTCCGCTGTTTAGCTGCGGGGCAAGAATTACGATTTACTCGCTGATTATTCCCGCGTTTTTTGCCCCCGCCTGGCGCGGGCCGATGATGTGGCTGATGTATCTTATCGGGATTGCTCTGGCGATTTTGCTGGCTCGGCTGCTGCGGGATACGCTATTTCGCGGGGAGACCATTCCTTTTGTGATGGAGCTGCCGCCCTACCGAATGCCTTCGGTCAAAAGTTTGATTTTACATACCTGGGATCGCGGCTGGATGTATGTACAAAAGGCCGGCACGGTGATCCTGGGGTTCTCGATTCTGCTCTGGGTGATGGGGACGTACCCTAAAACATCGCCGGAGCAATTGGCCGGTCTTAACGACCTTGAGCAGCACAGCATCCGGCTGCATAATTCTTTGACCGGGCAAATCGGCAAGGCCATTGAGCCGGTATTGAAACCCCTCGGGTTTGACTGGAAAATCGGCACCGCCCTGCTCGGAGCCTTTGCCGCCAAAGAAGTCTTTGTTTCGCAAATCGCAATTGTCTATTCGCTCAATGACCAGCATAATGGCATTGAGGCGCTGCGCCATCAAATCCGTCAGGACTACTCTGCCCTGACGGGATTTTGCATCATGCTGTTTTGTCTGGTCGGAACGCCGTGTATAGCCACATTCGCCATCACATCGCGCGAATCTGGAAGCTGGCGATGGGCCGTGCTGCAATACGTCGGGCTAACCGCGGCGGCTTATCTGCTTACACTGGTCGTCTATCAAGTTGGCAGAATCTTCCTCGTCTGACATCGAGTTTTGTCGAAAAAATGTCTTTTTTTGCATTTCAACAAAAATTTGTATAGCAAAAAAGAGGTAACAAAGGTATTATGGTTAGAAATAAAGACATTTCGGATATGTTGTCCGAATGCGGTACGACAAAGGATTGAACCAGTATTTAGGAGATGATTACAATGGTAGCACGAATTACATTAGTTGTGTTGGTTGCGTTGATGATGGTCGTGGTAGGTTGCGAAAAGAAACAACCGGCAACTCCGGATACGGCGATGGAAAAGGCTGCCACAGAAACGCAGAAGGCCGCTGAAGAAGCCAAGCCTGCTGCTGATGCTGCTGCTGCCGATGCGAAAAAAGCCGCTGATGCCGCCGCCGCTGATGCCAAAAAGGCCGCAGATGCCGCTGCCGCAGATGCAAAGAAAGCTGCTGATACCGCTGCTGCAGATGCCAAAAAAGCTGCCGAAGGCGTTCAACTGCCGAAATAAGCAGGATTAACCTGTCACATTAAAAGCCGGTAGAAGTGATTCTGCCGGCTTTTTTATTTCTCTGAATCATACCAAGCTTTGTCCGCAATATTAAAAAATCGATGTTTCTTGAGATTCTCACATTATCCTGTTATAATAGACTCCAAAATAATCGCATGGAGGTTTGAAACCACTTTGGAAAAAATTCGTGAGCAGTTGCAGGTTCTCAAGGAACGGGCTATTTTGGTTGGTGCCTATACCCGAGACCGTCAAGTTAATATAGACAAAATTGATCCACTCATTGAGCTGACCTGTCTGGCTGAGACTGCTGGGGCTATCGTCGCGGGACGTATCCAGCAGCGGCTCAACCGCATTCATCCTGGGACCTACATCGGTTCCGGTAAAGCCCTTGAAGTGGCTGAAAAAGTCGAAATGCACAAAGCCGACGTAGTCATTTTTGACAATGATCTGTCGCCGGGACAAATCCGTGAGCTTGAAAAAATCGTTAAAGCCAAAGTTCTTGACCGCAGCGAACTGATTCTTGATATCTTCGCCACCCGGGCGCAAACCAAACAGGCCAAGCTGCAAGTTGAGCTGGCTCAATTGGAATACACCTATCCCCGCCTGACGCGGATGTGGTCGCATCTGGATACCGTTACCGCCGCGGGCGGCAGTGTCGGCGGCGTCGGCGGTATCGGCACACGCGGCACCGGCGAAAAACAGCTTGAAATCGACCGCCGTTTAGTCAGTAAACGCATCACCGAATTGAAACGCGAACTGAAAGCCATCGACCGCCGAAAACTGCGTGAAATCGACGGACGCAAAGATTTTTTTACCATCTGCATCGTCGGCTACACCAACGCCGGAAAAAGCACGCTGATGAACGCTCTGACCGAGGCGAATGTTTATGTCGAAGATAAATTATTTGCCACCCTCGATACCCGCACCCGCAAATGGCAGGCGGATAACGGCATAGAAGTACTCCTGAGCGATACCGTCGGGTTTGTCAGCAATTTGCCGCATCATTTAGTGGCTTCCTTTAAAGCCACGCTCGAAGAAGCTCTCAGCGCGGACCTGCTGCTGCATGTTGTTGACGCCTCCAGTCCGTTCGTATTCGATCAGATTAAAAGCGTCGAACACGTTTTAAAAGATATCGGCTGCGCCGAAAAACAAGTCTTAACGCTTTTGAACAAGTCCGACACCATCCACAATCTGCAACTGTTTGAGACCCTGCAAACCGTCCATCATGACGCGATTGCAATTTCCGCCAAAACCAAAATGAACCTCGACAAAGTGTCCGCCGTCGTAGCCGACAAAGTCCGCGGCGGCAAAGTCTGCCTGCGGTTTAACATCAGTTCCGCCGAGGGGAAACTGATCAGCTTTCTCCGCGCCAACACCTATCACCTGACCGAACAATACAATGACGACCGAGTTGTTATCGAGGCGACTTTGGGCAGAAACCAACTGGTTCATCTGCACAAACTTGGCTCCCATGACTACGAAATCCTCCACTAAACAGAACCGGCACAACTAACAGCTTCATACAAACCGCGGAATAGCCGAGTTAGAGCTAAAAACCATTCTTTGTCTTGTAATACAACTTTTGATCCACATCTTTAAGTCCCATAAATCAGTAATAATTCCTTAAAAATTAGGTATTAATACTGATTGCAATCTTTTCTGTCATTGTTACACTTCGTGTTGCTAAGGAGAGGTAGAAATGCGGCGGGAGAAAACAAAAAGCTGTGGGGGTGTCTTTTGCTTGGCCAAGCGGGATCGTTCCCCGCCCTGATTACCTGCACACCAGTTTTTCTCTATCTGTCAGGATTCAAAAGAACTAAAGAACAATTTCCACGAATCCTTTTTGAAGGGAGAGAAAACGAAAAACGGAAATTCTGAAATAAAGCGAGTGTACTTTATTTGACGGATTTGCGCATGCTAACTAATCTTGTCCTGTAAAATAGTTATGAAAAACAGGATATTTGAGTACTAACTCAAAAGATAAGGAGTTTATTTTATGGAAAAAAAAACTATAAGTAAGCTTGAGTTTGCATTCAGGATGTCAATCGTGCTCATAGCTGTTGCGGCTGCGTTAGCTGTTATGCCTCAGACGGCTTTGGGGGCGTCACCGGTTGTAAAAACTGTTCCGTTTGTACCGGCAAATACACTGATTCCACACGATACCTGGAGTGGAAAGGCAATCACACTCAAGGGCACCTCCGACAGCGGGGGCGGGAATTTTGCCTGGACGTGGGATTTTGGCGATGGCAGTCCGGTGGCAACGGGAATAGTAACAAACAAGTATGTCATTGGTGCATCACATACTTATACGGGTACTACAGGAAATGTTTTTACTGCCAGACTTACCGTTCAGAACACAACTACCGGTGAGACAGGCAGCCAGGTGTACTATGTGCAAATCAGAGATAAGTCGCTTGGTGTTGAAGTCAATGTAGCTGTTGACGAAGGCCTTTGGTATCTGCACAGAGATATGTATAGATACTCATCCGGTGGTGTTGACTATGGGGCTTGGACATCTGGTCAAGCAGGCGGATATGCATCATTGGGTTATTACTCGGTATCTGCTGCGAATTTAAACGCTTTTGAGGTCAATGGTCACCTTGAAACCGGGAACCAGAACAATCCTTATGTGGAAACGGTTCAGAGAGCCATGCGTAACATATTTCCCATGCTGGCTGCTGGTCCAATGACTGCCTGGACGGGTAACCCTTTTGAATTTAATGCTTACACAGGCATGTATGATAAAACGCATGATGGAAACAGCAATGGCCAACAAGTCTGGGTAAATCAAGGCGTACCTTGGTACCAGGGCGGTATGTTCATGGACGCAATTGTTGCCAGCGGAACACCCGATGCAATCGCAACGACAGGTCCAGCAGGAATTATCGGGAAGTCTTACAAGGATATTGTTCAGGATATGCTGGATGCTTATGCCGGCGCCCAGTATGACTACTATCCTGCTGGCGGCGGCTGGAGATACGATTATAATCAATGGCCAGACGGCTCAGTTTGTCAGTGGGCAGCCATTGGAATCATCGCGGCTGAACGTCAATGGGGATGTGTGGTTCCATCATGGCTAAAACCTTGGAATGTTGTATGGCTAAATTATTGCCATAATCCAGCCGGCTGGTTTGGTTATGATGGTCCTGGCTCCATACCCTGGGGACCATTTGCCCTGTCGCCATCAGGTATGGTACAGTGCTCTATGGACGGTGTTGGCCGTGGAAATCCGATGTGGGACTCGGTAGAGTCTTACATTCGCGACACCTTTGATAATACACCGGCATATTGGGGAAACAATGTGAAAGGCTACTACTATGGACTGTTTTCCTTCGTAAAGTCGATGCTTTTTCATGATAACAATGGCGATGGCATTGCTGAGCCGTTGCAATATCTGGTATCTACATCGGGTTCAGGATTGCCACCTATTGATTGGTATACCGCCGAAGTATCAAAAGGAGACACCTCGGACGGCGTAGCACGTACCATCATCAACGACCAGAGCAGTGAAGGATACTGGTATGGGCAGAATTACGAATGGGAGCAGAACCATCTTCAGACGGCATTTGCCATCATGATGCTCAACAGAACCGTTATCGAGTCCGGCTCGCCGGTAGCAGTCATTCAGGCGATTCCGAATCCGGCGGTAGTCGGTCAAACCATTACTGTTAATGGTTCATCCTCGTATCATCAGGATGTCACCAAGAGCATCGTATTGTGGCAGTGGGATTTGGATAACGATGGTCAATTTGATGATGCTGCCGGACCCACAGTGAATGTCGGACCGTATGGCGCCCTGGGAAATTATCCTGTTGGTCTTAAGGTAACCGACAATGCCAGCCCGGTGAAGTCGGCTACCGCCTATTTGACCATTAAGATTACCATTCCGCCCATCGCTCCATCAGCCTTGGCAGGCGGACCTTATATTTTCTGTCCGCAGTCGAAACCCTGGTTCCTTGACGGCACTGGTTCCATCAATCCCGATGAGGGCAAGCATGAGCCGGACAAGCCGGGCGATACGATCAAGAGCTATGAGTGGGATTTGGACGGCAGCGGCAACTTCAATAACGCCACCGGGCCGCAGCCCGACGTTACCGCTTTCTTCGCGGCTAAAGGACCGGGCAGCTACTTGATTCTGCTGAGAGTTACCGATAATACCGCCACCTCTTTCCCCAGCAGCGGGTATCCTGATTTGACCTCCGTGGATGCTGCCGAGGTTATTGTTAAAGCCGCTACCGATGCAGATTGCGCCTGTGTGGACAATCTGTCGGTCCAATCAAATGTCGACAAGGTCGTTCTGGTGTGGACGCATACCGGCGTACCCAGCTATAACGTCTATCGCAGTTCGGTAGCCGGCGGACCTTATACCTTATTGGCCAACACAACATCGACCGTTTCAACGTATACGGATAGTTCGGTGGTAGTCGGCAATACTTACTACTATGTTGTGAGGGAAGCCGCTCTGAGCGGTGCGGAACTCTGTCAGTCCAATGAAGTCAGCGCCAATGTGGTTCTCGGCGTGATTCCGATGAATATTGACATTTATCCGGGCAAAACACCGAACAATGTGGTTCTCAGCCGCAACTATACGATTTCAGTGGCGGTACTGGGAAGTCCGAGTTTCGACGTGACCACTATTAATAACGCCACCGTACGGTTTGGTCATGCCGGCACGGAAGCGGCGCCAGTTAAGGCCCCGACCCTGAAAGACGTCAATGGCGACGGCGTGAAAGATGCCCTGTATGGGTTCCTGACTTTCCGCTGCGCATTCCAGATGGGCGACACCCAGGGAATCCTAACCGGGAAAACTACCGGTGGCATGGACATAAAAGGCATCGATTCAGTCTTGGTAACACCATAACGAACAGTTAGTTAGAAAAATGATTTTAGAGAAATAGGTTAACATTAACTTTTTTGAGAGGACTCTTGCAATGAACAAGAAACGATTACTTTGGAAACAGTTCGGCATGGTGGCTGTGCTGATGTGCTCGTCCGGAGCTTGGGCGGCGGTTACGGATAGCTTTGAAAGTGGGTTAAGTGATTGGACAGCGATCGGTCAGGTACAGACAGTAACAGACGAGTACACTCGGAATTCCGGGCTGAGCGGCTTTTGGTATCCAACGGATGGCAGTTATTTTGCCTCATTGTGGAGTACCGACAGCGGCCAGTTCCAAAACGCCCAATTAAGTCGTAGTTTC
>CAZVXR010000314.1:0-22506 GCA_964630865.1 uncultured Pirellulales bacterium
ATAAAAAAAAGGTGGGCCATCTCGACCCACCTTTTTTTACATTGGAGCACAACAACATGGGCAAGAAAGATTTATTTGGAGCCAAAGTCAAAAACGAAGTTCGCAAGAGAATAATCTCCGAATTACAGGCAGGCAAACCGCGTCAACAGCTCCTCCATGAGTTATCAGAAGAATATATGGATAAACAATCATTGGCCGGCATGATTTCTTCCAAAGTACTGCCAGAAGATGAAACGCCGTTTTTACAAAAAAACAAGTTACTGTATTATCTTATATTGTTATTGGGCATAGAGCAATTCGTTCTAAAGTTGCTCTTCTTATTAAACATAGATTGGAACAAAAAATGGTTCCTTCTGCCCGTGGCAATGATTGTACCTGCGTTTATTTTTTATTTTGCCCACCTCGTCAAAAAAGGTGAAGGTTATGTTTACACACTAATCATTATCTTTGGACTAATGGGGATTGCTAATTCAGCTAAACAGAATATTTTTGACAGCACTGCCAGTACAGTCTTTTTTTTAATTCATGTCTCATGGATTCTTGATGGAATGTTTCTGGCTAATTCCATTTCTAAACAGTTTTTCCCTCATTTGCGGTGGAAAATGCCGGGTGCAGAAAAAAACGGAAACTATATTCTCAGTAGAAAGGAAATGCATAAATAAAAAAATGACGGAATGACGGGTGGACGGGTGCCCTGCTTGTCAGAGACAAGCAGGGCACCCGATAGAACAATCTCCGAAATTGACAGGTAAACAGTCTATGAAATAGTTTCGTCTGGGTGTCCTGTCCATATCGGTTCGCATAGGCAGGCTCAAGCACAAAAAAAGGATTTAAATTCTTTAAATATAATGTGTTAGAGTTTTTTTGATGTGTTTATGCAATCGACCTACCCCGAGAACATTCCGATAAAATTAAATTCCATAACCCTATTCTGTCGATATAGTTATGGTATCGATATATCAATATAAAACGTCTTAAGGAGAATTCGTATGACAGAACAGCTTCAGGCAAATGAAGTGGCGGCAGAAACGGCGGCAAACGCAAAGATTGAGACAAAACTTCGGCTGGAAAGCGGGCTTAAAAATGGAGCATCCTGGTTTTACTGGATTGCAGGACTAAGCCTGATTAATTCGATTTTGTTCATGACCGGCAGTAAATTTGGGTTTATTTTCGGTCTCGGGATTACACAAGTCATTGATGGCCTTGGGGCAAGCACTGCTGAAACCGTGGGCAATGGAGCCAAGGTATTTTCATTGCTGATTAATTGCGTCCTGGCGGCGGTGTATATCGTCTTCGGTGTATTCAGCAATAAGCGATTTGCATGGGCTTTTATCGTTGGATTAGTCTTTTATGGACTCGATGGAATCTTGTGCTTATTGGCACAGGACTGGCTGAGCGTGGCATTTCACGCCTTTGCCGGATTCAGTATTTTCAAAGGGATGCAGGCCGGAAAACAATTAGATAAAATGGAAAATTTATAGGAGATTACAATGAATTCGAATTCGTGTCCGATGTCTAACGGCGAGGGCGGGGAACTTTTTGCGGGGTGTTTCGCGATTGTTATTATCGCATTAGCAGTCGGGATAAATATCATTTATATCGTTGCGATGTGCAAGATTTTCTCCAAGGCCGGTTATCACTGGGCGATGGGGCTGCTGACGCTGGTGCCGGTGGTCGGATTCTTTATTCCCCTGTATTTGGCCTTTGCCGAATGGCCGATTCAGAAAAAGCTTAAGGCAACCGAGCAACAAACGGCAGCGCCCGCTTCCGTGCAAAATTTCCGAACTCTGTAGGTTGGCGGTTCAGGCGGAAAACAACCGCTTAATTGTTTTTTGAGAATTGACTTTCTACCCAATCACAAATGATGTGGTAGGCCAAGATGTGCATTTCCTGGGCGGTGCTGGTATGGAGGCTTTGGGAACAAAAGCAGAGGTCTGATTTTTTCTCAAGCTCGCTGCCGCTTTTTCCCGTAAAGGCGATGACGGACGCCTGTTTTGTTTTGGCGGCGTCAACTGCCTTGAGAATATTTTTGGAAGAGCCGCTGGTTGAAAACGCCCAGAGGATGTCGCCCTGTTTCATTAACCCCTGCACTTGTCGCACGAAGACTTGGTCAAAGCTGTAATCATTACCAATACAGGTTAGTATTGATGTATCTGCTGACAGCGAAATCGCAGGCAGAGGATTGCGTTCTTTTCTGAATCTGCCGACAAATTCGCCAGCGATGTGCTGGCAATCCGCCGCCGAGCCGCCGTTGCCGCACAGGTACAGGCTGTTACCGGCCTTGAATGCCTTGACAATCAATTCGGATATCGCGACAAGAACGCCCGTTTTGCCCTCAAACTCGGCCAGTGCCTTTTTGTGTTCCCGAATATGTTTATCGACAATCTCATTCATTTTTTTTATTTCCTTATCACATCAACATTTGCGGCATTGAAACTCAATGGCCGTGTTTATCGTAATAGCAGGAATAAGGAAAGGCAAAGATTTTTTTCCACTCCATATTTAGAGATGGCGGCACTGACATGTAACAGAATTCTGATTGCAGTCGTCTTGTATAATGAATATAATTCATTTTGGAAACCGGTGAAACACCTTGGATTTCGGGTAGGAGTAGTCTTAAATTGTTCAACCAAAACCTTAAGTGTTTAAGGTTATATCTCTGCGGCTTGTCCGTACTCGTATTGCTGGTATTGGCGGGATGCAACCCTCCGATGAAGCAATTGCGTGAATTTGACAGTCTTTATCAACAGAGCAACCTCTACGAAGCTGAAGAATTTTGCGAAAATCGGATCAAAGACCCCAGCAAAGCATCGGGAAATAATCTGCTTTGGGCATTGCAAATGGGGGTCGTTCAGCGTTCCCGCCTAAAGTATGATGACAGCACGCTGTGGTTTGACCGGTGCGAAGAGATGATGAAGACATTCGACTTCCAACAGCGGCAAACGGATCTCGTCGCCACCACATTTGTCAATGACAATGTCATCCCTTATCGTGGGTATGCCTATGATGGGATCATGGTCAACACCTATAAAGCCCTGAATTTTATGGTGTTAAGGCGGGATGATTTGGCTCGAGTTGAGTTTAATCGTGCCATGGAGCGTCAAACCCGGGCAAAAGAGTTTTTCAACGAACAGATTCAGAAAGAAAAGGACAAACTGGACAAGGCAAATGCGGAAAAGAAAGTCGATTACACCAAAACCGCCGAAAGCCAGGATGTCAAGGACCGAATCCGTCAAGCCTACCCCGGCATTTATGAATTCGAGGCATATCCCGACTTTGTGAATCCATTTTCGACTTATTTGGCCGGCGTGTTCTTTTTCATTCAAGGCGACCTTGGTAAAAGCAGAGACTTGTTGCGGGAAGCTGCGGGCATGGTTCCCGACAATCCTTATATACAAAAAGATTTCGAAGTTGCGGATGCTTCATTGACAATCAATTCGGCGCTTAGCCCAACGGTGTGGGTATTTTTCGAAAATGGAGTCGGACCTTCAAAGGAGGAATTCCGAATCGATTTGCCCCTGTTTCTATTTTCGGATCGGGTTTATTACGCCGGGATTGCACTGCCAAAATTAGTGCAACGTTCTTGTGCTGCCGAGCGTCTTTCTATACAGATGGGTGAAAACATAATCCCGACGGAAATTGTCGGAGATATGGATCGCGTTATTCAGACAGAATTCGCCAAGGAATATCCGTGGATTTTAACCCGTGCGATCATCTCCGCCGGCGTCAAAGCCGCGTCCCAATATGTTCTGGCAACGCCGGGAGACAAGAATAACGACTCGGCCATGGTTGCAGCCGCCATTGGCGCAGCATTGTACAGTTGGGCAACCACTGCCGCGGATGTTCGCATCTGGAGCGCATTGCCGAAAAATTTTCAAGTCGCGCGGATTCCGATGCCAACGGACAGTAAGCTGCTGATTCGCTCGTCGCAGGGACGAAATTTTGCGTTAAGTCTTAATCCTTGCAGGTATGCTATCGTATACATTAAAATGGTGTCGGCCACGAGTGAGCCGATTATTGACGTCATAACCTATTAACTTATAAATATTACTGAAAGGGGCCTCTATGAAAAAAATGGTACTGATATTAAGTGTGTTAGCAGTAATGGCCGGTTGCTACAAACAATACGATCCAGATGTTAATGTTCCGCCGGGCGTTCGCAGCGATAGCCTCGGCAACAACGTCATCACCCGACCAATCACTGCGGTGGTTAGCTTCTTAATCGGGGAGGGCATCGTCGTTAACAACATCAAGGAAGTCCGCACACCGGAAGGATTTCTGGAAGTACAGGTGTCCGGATACAACAAATCCCAGTTCAAGAAAATTTTTGAATATCGTCCGGACTGGCTGGATGGTAATGGGATGCAGATCGATACCGTGATGAGCAAATGGGAAACAATGTCTGTAATGCCCAAGTCGGGCTTCCTGTTTAAAGTAACCGCACCAACCGACAAGGCTGCAGATTACCGCATCAACACACGTAAAGCAAGGAATATGGACAAGTAAAAACCTATACTATAAAACAACAATTACAGGAGAATCAATATGAGTAAAACAGCATTATTTTTGATGACAGCTTTGATTTTAGTTGCATTTGGATGCCGACGAGAAACCACCAATATTGACATCACCAAT
Organism: uncultured Pirellulales bacterium; assembly: GCA_964630865.1. Classification (GTDB taxonomy): domain Bacteria; phylum Planctomycetota; class Phycisphaerae; order Sedimentisphaerales; family Anaerohalosphaeraceae; genus Anaeroglomus. The sequence goes on from CAZVXR010000314.1 coordinate 4,636, forward strand.
GATGAGGGCAAGCCGGTCATGGAATTGGATTATCGTGATTTCGACAAGGCGGCAACCGATATGGTGCGGTCGCTGTTATCTTCGGGAAAATTAAAGAAAGCCGATAGCAGCCGTTATGTTGTAACGACAGCCAAAGTCGTTAATGATACGATGCAGCGGATCGACACCGAACAGCTCACGTTTAAGATCGAACAGGATTTGATGAACAGCGGACAGGTCATTATGACTGCCGCCGTCGGCGGGCAAGGCGCACCGGATCAAATGGTCTATCAACTGCGCGATCTGCGCGATTCGGAAAAGAGCGACGAATTCAAACAGGATACGATGCCGGGCAAGGGACAGATTGTCGCTCCGGAGTTGAGCATTTCCGGCAAAATCATTCAGCGCAATATCCGCTATGAAAAAAATACACAGCAGGTTGAATATTACTTTCAGCTTCGGGTTGCCGAGATGGCCTCAGGCACGGTCTTCTGGCAGAATGAAACCATTCTCGGCAAACGCGGCGATAAAAAGTCGGTGCCGTGGTAAGTTAGTTCTCAGTTCGTATAAAAAGTGAATAACACCTCATAACAGTTGTTTGTAGGCTATCAAAATTCAAAACGTCTGCACAACAAACTGGATTCCCGCCTGCGCGGGAATGACAACATACAAAATCAAACGTTATGGTGTAAAAGTGATTAGTGAAAGGTAAAACCTATGAAAAAGATAATCAGTCTATTTTTATGTGCTGTATCGATTGGGTTTGCCGCTCAACACACGGTGGAAACCACCGTGAAAGGACAGGGTGTGACGCGGGATTTGGCAATTCAAAATGCTCTGTATCAGGCCGTCAGCCAGGTCCAAGGCATTCGGGTTGAATCCATCATGGCGCCAATCCGCATCGACACGACTCATATTGATATTGAGCGCGACCCAAATACCAGCGGCAAAAACGCAGTCGTTGGACCTTTAACGGCGATATCTAATGAAGTCAACGGACTTGTTACAGGTGTCGACTCGGTCGATATTCAAACCCAGACGATGGGTCCGCTGACGCTAACGGAAGCGAAAGGATTAGTTAAATCATATGACGTTGTCGAGGAAAAGAAAATCAGCGATGAGGTCTATGAGGTAACGCTGAAAGTGTGGGTCTATGACTATCAAAGTCCGGAAGATACCAAACGGCTTCGCGTGGCGATTTTCCCCTTTGATTCGACCGCCCAGTCGCACCAGTTCGGCGATGTAACCATTAGCGGGGCAGAGCTTGGGGCGCAATTCAGCCAGGTTCTCAATTCCATGCTGGGGAGCAATCCGAAGTTCACCCTGCTGGATCGGGATACACAGACTGCGATTTTGAAGGAGAAGCAGATTTTAGTTTCCAACGATGCGCCAATTGAAGAAAAGGTGCGGCTCGGCGAAGTGCTCGGCGCAGACTATATGGTAGTCGGCACCATTCAGCAGGCAGAGATCGTGGTGATCGAAAAGACCAGCCCGATTATCGGTTCTAAAACCCGCCGATTTAAAGCATACATGGATGTGGAATATCGTATCCTTGTTGGACCGACCCGACAGGTTGCCTCCGCCGACCAGCTTCGCATCAAGCTGGAAGACGACCAGGTCAAGGTGCTGATGGAAGAATGGCAATCGGACGATATTGACTACCGCGAAATGGAGCAAAAGTTAGTCGAACGGGCGGCTAATGACATTGCGGATATGGTCAGTGAGACGCTGTATCCGGTGCGTGTTGCCGCGGTTGGGCAAAATGGAACGCTGATTCTCAATCAGGGTGGAAACCGTTTCGCCGAAGGCGACATCATGGAAATCAATACCGTTGGCGAGACGATTATCGATCCCGAAACCGGCACATCGCTCGGCAAAGAAGAAACCCAACTGGCCACTGCCAAAATTACTAAAATTCTGCCGCGGTTCTCGTATGCAGCGCTGATCCAGGGGACGGCCTCCGATACGCTGCTTGGCGGAGTCTGTCATCGTGTTAAAAAAAATTATCGCCTGCCGCCTGTACCCAGTCGCAAGACAAATATCAAGGAAACCGATTCGGGCGGCGTTCGAATGCCTTCCGATGATCGTCAGCCGTCGCAGTTAATTCGAGAAAAATAATGTCAAATCGCAACAGCGCGTTAAAAATTATCAAATATTTGCGAGAACACGGACATCAGGCGCTGTTTGCCGGCGGGTGCGTGCGCGATATGCTGCTTCGGCGGCGGGCAAATGATTACGACGTCGTTACCGATGCAACACCGAAGCAGATTGTCCGCCTTTTTCGACGAACACTGACTATCGGTGCACAGTTTGGTGTTGTGATGGTGCTGCTGGATGGCAAGCAAATCGAAGTTGCCACATTTCGCACCGAAAGCGGATATGCCGACGGCAGACATCCCGACCGCGTGGAATTCGCTACTGCCAAAGAAGATGCCCTGCGGCGAGACTTTACCATCAATGGGATGTTCTACGACCCTGTCAAACGGACCATTCTTGACTTTGTCGGCGGACAAGAAGATCTTAAAAAACAACGTCTGTGTACGATCGGAGCGGCAAACGAACGATTTAATGAGGACTATCTGCGGATGCTGCGAGCCATACGGTTTGCGATTCGGTTTGATTTCGAGATTGAAAAAACAACGTGGCAGGCAATTTGTAATGCTGCGGACAAAATTACCAAAATCAGCGCCGAACGAATTGCCGCTGAACTGGAGGGGATTTTAACACATCCCAACCGCAAACGGGGTGTTTATATGCTGCGCGACAGCGGACTGGCAAAACACATTTTCACCGGATTATCACTCTCGGCGATGACTTTCGGAGCCAATGTATTGGGCGCAATGCCGAAACGGATTGACTGGCCGCTGGCCATAGCGGGCTTTTTTGCCACGTGTGAACTTTCCGATGCAATAGACTATGTAGAGCCGTTAAAGTCCAGCCGAACGACGGTTAAGCACGTTGTTTTTTTGCTAAAAAACAGAGGATTACTGCTTGATAAACAGATGCCTTTAGCTCAATTGAAACTATTGGCGGCAGAGCCATATTTAACGGATTTATTTGATCTGCAAAAGGCCATTCAAAAGGAAATCGGACAAAATACGGCGGGCCTGACAAGTTTAAAAAAAAGGGTATTAGACCTCCAGAAAAAAGGGGCGAATCCAAAGCCGCTGCTTAACGGTCACGAACTGATTGCCTTGGGCGCAATTGCCGGCCCTATGGTTGGAACGCTCAGCCGGGAATTGTATATTGCCCAGCTTGCAGAGCAAATCAGTGTTCCCGCCGAGGCTCGCGTATGGGCTGAAAACTGGCTAAAAAGACATATAACAAATGATAAATAAAAGACTTGGCTTTTTTTGACGTGCCTCTGGGAATAAAAATTATTCACAAAAAAAACAACAGAAAGCTTGTCAGACAAAGATTTTTATGTTAGAAGAAACGACCTGTCGGGGCCATAGCTCAGTTGGGAGAGCGCTTGCATGGCATGCAAGAGGTCGCGCGTTCGACTCGCGTTGGCTCCACTGTTGTAAGTTACGCTAAAATCGACACTTACGATTACCTGCATACGTGCAGCGCGGCCGTAACCTAGTATAAAAAAGCGGTAGTACTACCGCTTTTTAGAAAGGAAAACGCCCGTGAAAGCACAAAAAACATCGTTTTTGAATCAAAAACAAGCATCTGGTAAACTCGAACCCACGACCTCTTGTTGTGCCACTGAGCAAAACCGTTAAACAAAATCAGTATTTGAGATGTTGAGCCGATTTCTAATCTGAAGTCGGCTTTTTTTGCGCCTGATACTCTTTTTTGTATTGCACGCCATGAGGTTTTGAAAATGGTTTACAGTTAAATGAACAGGCTCCAGTGGCGTTCAAAAGCACAATCAGTCCATGTTAACAATTATCTTGCTGCCCGCCAAATCTTTTTCTTTCACCATCCTCTGTATCATATCCGGCAGTTCATCCAGTAAAATCTGATGACTTATCAATGACGTCAATTTAATTTTGCCTTGTGATTGCAGCTGCAGCACCATCTGCCAATCCGTTGGTTCAGACCCAATCGCAGTTGAATTCCATGTTCCAAGGATTGAAAGCTCTTTACGAAGTATTGAAGAAACTCTCTGCTTAGGTACAACCAGATCATCGGCAATGTTGCCGGTCCACACTACTCTTCCACAGCCTTTGGCCAGATCAAGCGCCAAATTATAGGTAACACTTAGCCCAACCATCTCAATGACAACATCCGCACATGCCCCTAAAGTTTCCGCGAGATTTTTCTTGGAATTATAAACATTTGGAAACCCCATACTGCGGGCAATATCCAATCGCTCCTCAGAAACATCAACAAGAAATATCTTGGATGCACCCATAGCACGGACAATCTGTGCAGTAATAAGCCCAATGGTGCCACATCCAATAATGACAACAGATTCGCCTTGTTTGATCTCCGCTTTTCGGGCGGCATGCATCCCGACCGCCGCCGGCTCTGTCATTGCAGCTTCCTTGGCACTGACGCCTGATGGCACAAGTATCAGATTCCTTCGGGGAACTTTGACATACTCGGCAAACCCGCCATCACATCGACTACCGGTATAATTATAATTCGTGCAACACTGATACTGCTGGCGGCGACATTGCTCGCATTGATAGCAGGGCAATAACGGGTAAACTGCGAATAGTTTGCCGCGTTCATCTTTGCCCGCATATTCATGCCCGGGAATCGTGGGGAAATAATACGTTCCATTTTTTGTAATTCTTGCAATATCACTGCTGCAAATGCCGCATGCAGATACTTTTATCAGCTCTTCTCCTTGATTGGGAACAGGCTTGGTCACATCCTGGATTCTTAGATCGTTTATCCCATGCAATACTGCCGCTTTCATATTACTTCCCCACTTAATTATATAATTTGTGCAAATTCATCTCTATAGGCACAGATATTTTCTAATCATCGCGGTATCCGCCCCTCGCTCTGAAAGCAAATCAAGCAAAACCAGCCGAACATCTGTAAAAAACGCTTTTTTAAGAATATTTTCGCCTCGAATAATATCGCCATCGCTCTGCGATTCCTCAAGAGCCGCTCTGTCAACAGACAGTGCCTTAAGATAGGTCTCCAAGATGTTAAGAACCGATTGGATCATCGCCGGAACTTTAGGTTTGAGATTTTCACCCTGATCAATCATGTACGCTGTTTTATACGCCGAAATACCGCCCGCTGCCCCAACAAGCTCATTGAATATTAAAAACAATTCATGCGGATTTGCCGACCCGGTCGTCAAATCATCGTCCGCATACTTTTTACTGTTAAAATGAAACCCACCCAGCATTTTTTCATCGATTAGAAACGCCACAATCTGTTCAATATTTGTCCCCAGCGGATGGTGTCCGAGATCCACAAGCACTTGCGCCCGCGGACCGCATGCCTTTGAAAACACATAAGACATGCCCCAATCCCCGATATCGGTCGAATAAAACGCCGGCTCAAAAAATTTATACTCCACCAGCATGAGCATATCTTCATCGAGCATATCATGTGTTCTCTTAAGGTTTTCCTTCATTCGCCGTTTTCTGGCAACAAGATTATCCTGCCCCGGATAATTTGTCCCGTCTGCAAACCAGAGACTCATCACTTTTGAATCACACTTCCGCATCACCTCAATACTTTTTTCAATATGTTTTAGCGCCTTTTTCTGTACTGCCGGATCAGGATTGCTAAACGAGCCAAACTTATAGCAATCCTCCGCATAAAGCGTCGGATTAACCGCACCAATTTTCAGACCTTTGACCGCAGCATAATCTTTCACTTCCTTGGGGCTTATCACTCCAATGTCAATATCCACATGAACCGCCACTGTTGGACATACCCCGCCTGTAACTGCATTGACTAACGCGGCAGCATCAATCTTTTCAAAAATGGCCTTGGCGCTGTCATCCTGCCTAAAGACCTTAAACCGGGTTCCCGAATCGCCGTACGCCCACGCCGGCGTTTCTACTTTGAACTCGTCAATCGCCCTTTTAATGTAATCCTTATACACGTTATTAATCCTCTAAATCAGTTGGGAATAGTGGTTAAATAGCCTTGCCTATAACAATTATCAGAAGTCCTCTGTTTTTATTTCATCGCTTTTGCGGCGGCAGCCAAATGGGCCGGGGATGTGCCGCAACAGCCGCCGATAATTGCGCAGCCCATATTGCGGATTTCCACCAGCGCCTTGGCGTAGTCTTCCGGCGAAAGCGTATAAACCGCCTTGTCGCCCAGAAGCTGGGGCTTGCCCGCGTTGGGTTCGGCCAGCCAGCGGATATTGGTACCGAACAGCGCCGACCGAAACGCCTCAGCCAGCGCAACGTAGCCATCCATATCCAGCGTACCGCAATTAAAGCCAACCGCGTGAACGCCGCAGGACAGCATTTTATCGACCATCATTCGGGGCGTTACGCCCATCATTGTCCTGGCGCCATCCGGCGCCGGATCGAACGCCATCGATGCCAGCACGGGTTTGGTGCTGACACTTTTGACGGCTTTGACGGCGACCGTCAACTCATCGAGCGCCGTCATCGTCTCAATGATAAATCCATCGGCGCCGCCCTCATCGAGAGCCTTGGCCTGCGCGGCAAATGCGGCATACAGATCGGCTTCTTTGAGCGTTCCGAGCGGAGCCAAAAAATCCCCCGTAGGTCCAATATCGCCGAACACATAGCGGTCATCGCCAGCCGCTTTACGGGCAATTTGAGCGGCAGCAAAATTAATGGAATGCACTTGATCCACCAGTCTATGCCGAGCCAGCGAAATCACATTGGCGCCGAAAGAATTGGTCAATATCGCGTTGCATCCGGCGTCAAGATACGCCTGATGAACCGCCGAAACAACCTCCGGCCGATCCAGACAGAGTTTCTCATTGCAGCCGCCGGGCGCAATGCCGCGTTCAAACAATTGCGTCCCCATTGCCCCATCAAGTAATAATGTGCCTTTTCCGATTCGCCGATGCAGTGGTTCACGCGCCATAATTATTCCTTATCAAAAGAATATCTTAGCCGTAGGATGGGCTTTAGCCCATCAAAACGCTAAAATATTACCGAAAATTCTATTTCTGACTCCAGACTTCTGAATTCTGACTTCTTTGTTTCATTCCATTACAAAATCGCATTGCTCGTTCAAGCGATAGATTTTATCATACCCCTTAGGTTCGGGGCGGACAAATAATTTTTCCTGCTGCACCGCCGTCGGGATAAACACCTTGATGGCCGATAGCTTTAATTGAAACATCATATCGCTTTGGCTTGTGCGAAAATGCCGCAGTTGAATCACCCCCGGAACCTCACCAACACCGGCAACGGTTTTATAATCGCTTAAGTCCGCCGAGGCAACCAGAGCGACCTGATTTTGCAACAGATCGCAATATTCAATTCGTTCAATCTGATTCGTACAGCAATTGACATAAACCCGCTTGATTCCGCGACCATTGGCCGTCGTCAGCAGATCATATCCCGGATCGCTGGTCAGCGTCCAATCCGCATTCAAGTCGATTCGCCCAAAAGCTTCGGTCAAATACACCATCGACGAGGGATTAAATCCGCTTTTATCGGCACAATCCAAGGTGTTTTTTCGCTGGCCATACCAGGCCGTGTCGATAGGCTTAAAATACATCCAAAATTCTTCGGCATTGACTCCGATACGAATCGGGCCGAATTTTTCGCCCGCGATGCAAAGCTTTTCCGGATCGACAAAAATCAGCTTGCCGCCAAATTCCTCGGGTTTGAATTTGCCATCCGGCTGCAAAAATTCCAGCGTACATTTAACCGCGCAGACCAGCGACAGCGGTGCGGCCTGTTTATCCCGCAACGCCGAAACCACCTCAGCGGCGGTCGCCTTGCCGGGACAAAGCGGCGTTGCTGGATATTTGGGAATGGCACAACCGGCAAGAAAGACAGCACTAATCAATCCACTTAGACCCAACGTCAAATGGAAAATGGAAAATGGAAAATAGAAAATTTTCATCTTCACTCCATACTCGTCTGCAATATCTGCCCCATCTGCTCGGACAACTGTTGGATTTGGTCTTCATTCAGATGCGGATTGACCACGTCTTCAAAGCGATCTTCGCCGACCACGCGCATCGTCCAGACTTCTTTGCTGTCCTCATTTTTCGCCGAATCATATTTCAGCTTGCGTTTGCGCATTAAAATCAACGTCAGCACGAAACGAAAATTGAGCTTTTCCGGATCGGTTTCGGTTGCCAGCCGGTCGAAAAACGCCAGCAGCATCGCATCGTCGATAAACAATTTCTTTTTCTGTTCGGGATTGGCGATCCGACTTTTCCAAAAACAATACACTTCGGGCTTACCGGCTTCCCAGTAGGCGACGCTGTAATCCCGCCGTTCAAGACCCTGCTCGGTCTGTACCAGCGCGGCGAAATACTCCTCGCCCACAGCCAGCTCGCGGTCAGCGCCAAAACATCGCCCCAGCGTCTTTTTGATTTCCCAATCCGCCATTATTACTTATTCTCCACCGTTGATTGCTCAGTATCGCTCATCGATAACCAGGGTCTCATCTTCTCTATTGTCTTAGGTCCCAGTCCGGAAACCGCGTCCAAATCCTCCGGCTTTTGGAACGCCGGACCGTTTTGACTGTGCGATTGACGGTATTCCACAATTGTTATCGCGCGGGATAGTCCAATTCCCGGCAGACGCACCAAACTTGCCACAGGATCGGTATTCGGATTGATTGTATCCAACGGCGGCGGATTGTCCACCCTCAAACCGCAAAAAGCCAATAACACGCAGAATATCCCAATCCCAACAAAACCCGAAAAAAGAAAAAAACGGATTGCGCTGACCCGAGCCGACAGGATATGCTCTGTATTGTTTGCCCCGTCCTGAATCTTTGTTTTGGATTGAATCATCGCGATTGATTACAAAATAAGTACAAAATTTCACAAAACTACTTGGCTTCACCCAAGGTTTTGGCTATCGCTTTCTGAAACTTACCAATCGTCATAAATACTTTTTGAGGATTCAGCTTCTCATCGAACAATCCTGCCCCGGACAAGGTTTTTTCACCTCCGTCAGCAAACTGCGAATAGGTAACGGATGAAATGTAGGGACGACCCAGCGTAATCTTATACAACTGCTCGATCCACTCAGCCTGTGTCGCTTCAGACCAATCCGCTTTCCAATGACCGCCCAGACCGCCTTGCTCGCTGCAGCCAGGCACCGCTGCGGCAGTAATATGAAGCGATTTATTGACCGGCAAAAAACAATCCAAACGCGACGATATCTGCATCAAATCGCGCAGATGCATTCCGGGCTGATCCCACCCGAATTCCAATTGCAGCCCAAATGCATCAAAGCTGATTCCGCTTTGGATTACCACATCCGCATAGACCAGCGGCGGCATCGTCTGCTTGTCAAACGCGTAATACTCGCCCCACGGATACAGAATTTCAATAATCCGTCGGCTTTTGGAATCAGCCGCCCTGGCCGCCAGACACGCCGTTCGGGTCATTTCGATCATCTGCTCGTATGTAAACCCAAAGCAATTCCGCGCATTCATCCCGCAGATCACCCGCCAGAAGTGAACATATTTGCCGTATCGGGTTACAATTTTATGCACAAACTCATACGCCCGTTCGCGTACTTTTTCGAATTCCATTTTGGATTTCTGCATCCAGTTTGGCATCATTCCGGATTCAAAACACAACAACGGCCCGCAGCTTATCGCCAAATGCTTATCCGCCAGGTGATCCATGCATTGATCGATCGCCGAAAAATCATATCGGCCCTGTTCGGTTTCGATCGTTTGCCAATTGATTGGAACCGTAACAAAAGAAAACATTTCCATCAATCGTTTGCGATAATTTTCATCCGAAATCTTTGCCAGATCAATGGTACACCCCAAACTATGCCGACCCAGCCCCCGGCCTTTCAGCCGCAAAGCCAAATACTGCTCAGCATAGCGCAAGGACAGTTTTTCCGAAAAAAGCATCGCCTTTTGCAAAGCCTCGTCAGCCAGAAGCGAGGCTTTGGCCGGATCGGAAATATGCTGCAAAGATGCGATAAACAGGTTTTGGGCTTCGTGTGCCTGATCGGCGAATTTATCCGTCTCCTCAAACAGCGCCCAGTCTTCACGTTTGAGCGTAACCTGCATCAGACGCGCCCGAGCCAACTCCACATTCAGAATATAAGGCTCTTCACGCTCCGGCAATCGCGTGGTGGGCAATAAATACCTCCCCGTACCATCCACCGACCAAAGCAGCGACAAACCCGCAGCATCCTGACTTTTGCGAACACAATCAATAACCCCATCTTTGAACGTGATGGAATCAACCTGCCGCATAGGCACCATATCCATCCCGAACATATAGGCCGCCGAAAGAACAAAATCTTTGGCTAACTCTCCATTTTGATAGACTAAAAACCGCAATTTATCCTCAAAATCATCATAAAAACATATCCTTACGCACGACTTGGATTATAACAAGCACCCCTGCATTTGCAAACCATAACCCGAAAATTCACCGTCCATCAAAGAGGCTACTATTTCGGATTTAATTCTTTGCTGCAAAGAAAGTTAGAAAAACTGAAGACACACGGAGATGTAAATTCAGAAAAATAAATGTCCATTTTTATAGAAATAATGGGGATTCAAGATAAAAAATGGCGAGAAATAGAATACTTATAGCACACTTTCCTCAAGGCCAGCTTTTTGCTGAAGTTTGCACCGGCAGCGATCACAAGTACAGGCATTGACCATACGTAAATGCGTGGAACCAAACAGCGTCTTGCCTTCAATTAGTTTGGCGCCCTTGGCCTGCATCTGCCGCATCGCGATATCGCCAGCAGCTCTGTCGTGATTGCCGATAGCATCTATCAACAATGTAACCTGTCGTCGTCGAATCAATAACCCTAAAACCAGAGATTTAACAGCCTTTTCAAGGAGACCCCCGATAACAATATACTCAGTCGCACGGGTCTCGCTTAAAAGCCGGTCAATACGCGGCTGTTCAAACGGATCTTCGGTATGGCGATACAAACTAACCTGATCGTAATTTTCCAGAAGCTGGCGCGGCAAATCCGTCCCAGCGTCGTCGTCAAAATCCGCATGCTGGGCCCGCAATGTATAGTGAATCTTGCGAACTCCTGTCGTCCCAACAACGCATAACTTGCCGTTGCCATTACCTTTACCGCCGCCATTATGACCCAAACGGCTGGGATCATAAACCATCCCAAGTGAAATCTGATGAATTCGTTGCATACGGGCCCATGCCACAGTCCGCCGAATATTCGCCAGAACGCGCCGATGGTTTCGGACACAAGCCTTACCATCCGCCAGGAAAAAATCCTGCTGGATGTCAACGTCCACCAGTACCCGTTTTCTTCGTAATGTCAAAGCTGGCCGAATCATAATTAAGCCTCACTTCAATGCGGAAATAACCGTCTTTCTACGTCTTTTTACGTACATCAAACAGAGAAAGTTCTGCTCATTTGTCGTATCGAACTATCCAGCTCTTGACTTTACCTAAATTTTCTGCAAAATCCACACTACTGGCTCAAAATAGATAATCTGCGTCATAACAAGAAAGCATAGAGTAAAAGAATGCAAATTTGGAAAGTGAAAGATTACCCGGAAATTACCGTACAGTTCGAAGACCTCGATGGCAGTATTGATTTTGAAGCTCTTTTCGGACGGTCCGCCCCGGTACATATTGAAGTCGGTTGCGGCAAGGGCGCTTTTCTGCTTTCCGAAGCAAAAGCCAATCCAGAGATCAACTACTTTGGGATTGAATGGGCCAACAAATTCTATCGCTACACCGTCGATCGGATGGGGCGATGGGGCATATCCAATGTCCGTATGATTCGTGCTGATGCCGCCGAACTGGTCGCCGACTTTTTCCCCGATGCGTCAATTGAGCGGTATCATATCTACTTTCCCGACCCATGGCCGAAACGATACCACAATAGACGGCGGTTTTTCTCCGATCAAAATATGGCACACCTGCTGCGCACCCTGACCAGCAATGGAATAATAAATCTGGCAACCGACCATGAAGACTACTATAATTGGATGATCAAAACGCTGAATCGCGCTGTTACCTGCGGCGCCATGGAGCAAATCGACTTTATCCGCCCTGCCGGAGCAATGGATGGTGAAAGGGTCGGCACCAATTACGAACGGAAATATATCAAAGAAGGACGCAAAACGTATGTCGCCGCCGCCCGACTGCTCGATAGGACAAAATGGGTCACCCCCATAGAAGAGGAATAACCGATGATTACCAAAAATATCCCATATCATACGATTGTCTCGGCAGTCAAAGACCTGGCGATCAAAGCCGCGTACCAATTGCCCACCGACGTCAAGCAGGCTCTTGAATCTGCCGCCCAAAAGGAATCCAACCCCCGCGCCAAACAGATTCTTGAGCAGCTCGTCGAAAACTACCGTATTGCCGAAACGGAACAGATTCCGCTCTGTCAGGATACCGGCTTGGCGATTGTGTTTGTGGAGATAGGGTCACAAGTTGCCGTCACTCCGCCGCACGACCGCCTGGATGCGACATTGACTTGCGCAATCAACGACGGCATCGCGCAGGGTTATCAGGACGGATTCCTGCGCAAAAGCGTCGTTGCCGAACCGCTCAACACCCGCAAAAATACCGGCACAAACACCCCCGCCGTAATCCATTTAACATTGACCCCCGGCGACCGCCTGCATATCACCCTGATGGCCAAAGGCGGCGGCTGCGAAAACAAAAGCCAGTTTAAGATGTTCAACCCCACGGAAAAAAAAGAAGTTGTGGCTCGCTGGATTACCGAAGTTGCCGCAACCGCAGGAGCCAATGCCTGCCCACCGCTGGTAATCGGCGTCGGCCTGGGCGGCGATTTCGAACAATGCTGTCTGCTCAGCAAAAAAGCCCTCTTACGAAAAATCGGCTCCCAACATCCCGAACCATTTTACGCCCAGATGGAAAAAGATCTGCTTACCGCGGTCAATGCCTCCGGCCTCGGCCCACAGGGCTTGGGCGGCGACACCACCGCACTGGCTTTATTCATCGAAACAGCCCCCTGCCACATCGCCTCGCTGCCGGTAGCGGTCAACATCGAATGCCACAGCCACAGGCACGCGGCAATCATGCTTTAATTAGAAAATTAACTTGAAAAGGAGAATTGCATGGCGGACTTAAGCGAACACAAGAAAGATTCTAAACAGGAATTCGAAGACTTAAAAAAAGAGCTGGAAAACTTCCAACAGGAAAAAGAACGCGTTCGTGTGATCATCGGCAAAATCGGAGGGATGCCCCACTTTCATAATAAATTGTTCAACTGGCTGCTGGTGGCTCTAACCGCAATCTGTCTTATTGTTTCATTGCTGGTGGACAATGTTTCTATCCGGCTGCTGATGGTTGAGCTTGCGGCAGCAACCATCTCGGCCAAAATTATCTATCTGATGCACTGCCAGATGCGGGTCAACCATTTCAAAGTCTGGATTCTGTCGTCCATTGAATGGCGGCTTAATGATCTGATGAAAATCGTCAAAGAAAAAAAATCTTTATAGCCTGCAGGATGGACTTTAGCCCATCAATTCCTATCGGAGATTGTTATGGAATGCAAAAAACAAAAAAATATGCCCCGATGCACCTGCACTTACGATCCCTGCTCCAACAAGGGCGTCTGCTGCGACTGCCTGCAATATCATCTGAAGATGAAACAACTGCCCGGCTGCTGCTTCCCGCCGGCAGCGGAAAAAACCTACGACCGCAGCTTCGCCGCCTTCGCCAAAGCATGGAAACTATAACCAGCTCCGTAGAGGCGAACCCGCACGGGTGCCCTGCCCATGTCTTTTCGCATGGGCAGGATTCGATGTAGTATATGCTGACGATACGCGAAACCAAGTGTCCGCCCAATAGTCCGCAGTGGGACTTTAACGTATCAATTTTTGTAACAGCATAGAGACTTTTTCATTTTTGATTTGTGTTTTTGATCTTTAATATTTGATTTTTACCTTGTGGGCAATGTACCCATCAATTTTCCAGCGCATCCAATATTCGCCCCACCACCTGCTCATGCGTCAGGCCGCTGGTATAAATAGTCACATCCGCGTATTTTTCGTAGAGTTGCCAGCGTTTAACATATAAACTTTCGAGCGTCTCTCCCGGCCCCATCACCACCCCACGCCCCACCACATCCGTCAGTCGTTGCTTAAGCCCTTCCAGCGGCAGTTCGAGATAGACCGCAATGCCGTTTTGCTTTAAGTGCCGCATAGCCGTATCGTAATACACTGCGCTGCCGCCGGTAGCGATAACGGCATTGGCAGCTTCCAGACATTCCAGATACTTGCGTTCCACTTCACAAAATCCATCCAGCCCGCGCTGATCGATAATGTCTTTGAGTGTAGCGTTTTCCCCCGCCTGAATCAGCACATCCGTATCGAGAAAATACCGCCCCATCGCCTTAGCCAGCAGCACCCCAACGGTACTTTTCCCTGCCCCGGGCATCCCGATGAGAATGATATTTTTCACAATTGCTTTTTCCATTCCAAAATCTCCTGCGGCGTCGAAAGGCATCCGGCGGGCAGTCGTGTCAGCAGCATTTCCGAAAAGTCTGCTTTAGCGATAGACTGCAAATCATGAGAGTCCGAACCAAAAATTAATTTCACCCCGGCGTCTAAAGCAATCTCATAAATCTCGTGCCAGGTTTCCACAAACTCCGGCTTAAGCCGTCCGCCCGTCAGCTCATTAAGTTCCCAGGCAATGCGGTTTTTCGCCGACCGCTTGGCCGCCTTTTTGAACACCTCCATCGCAGCCGACCAATTACCCGCAGTCCCCATAGCCGCCGCAAAAAGCCGCCCCGGATGCGCCAGCGTATGAATTCGCGGATCGGACACCACTCCCAGCAGCGTGCTCTCCCACAGCCGCATAAACGTCGGCTCATCAAGCTTGCATTGCTCCGGCTTCCACGGATAGTTGCCCACTGTCGGTACATAATGAAACCCGGCAATCAGATAATCGAGTCCGGCGATCAGTTCCGACGCCAGCCGTCCATCCGTAAAATCGGAATCGACATCCACTTCCGCCCCAATGAGAACCGGCACCGAACAGGACACCTTCGACAAATCATCGCGAATTTTATCGATATTCGCCGCCGACTCGTCATCGTAAATATGGTCGGTAATCGCAAAATAATCCAACTGCAATTCCTCCACCCGACGGCAGATTGCCTCCACGGTCATCCCCGGCGCATGCCCGCAATACTCCGTATGAATATGAACATCGTAACGCATCATAAATTACAGCTCAACATTCGTATATACCATCGCGCTACACCGCCGGGACAAATTTCTTGCCGGTCAGCCGCTCGTAGGCATCAATGTATTTGGCGCTGGTCTTTTGGACAATGTCCTCCGGCAATTCCACCCCCGGGCCGGACTTGTTGAATTTAATATCCTCTAAATAATTGCGGACAAACTGTTTATCAAAGCTTTCCTGATCGCGTCCGGGCTGGTATTTATCCGCAGGCCAAAACCGCGACGAATCCGGGGTTAAAACCTCGTCAATCAAGATAATCCGCCCATCAATTTCACCCCATTCAAACTTCGTATCGGCCAGAATAATCCCCTTGGATTCGGCACAGGCGCTGGCCTTTTTAAAGACTTCAATGCTCTTGTTTTTAATATACTCCGCCTTATCCTTACCGAGAATCTTAACCGTCTCTTCAAAGCTGATATTCTCATCATGCTGGCCCTGCTCGGCTTTGGTCGATGGGGTAAAAATCGGTTCCGGCAGCTTGTCGCACTGCTTTAGCCCCACAGGCAGTTTAATCCCGCAAACCGTACCCTGTTTCTGGTATTCTTTCCAGCCCGAACCAGCCAGATAGCCGCGGACAATGCACTCTATCGGCAAGACACGGGTCTTTTTGACCAGCATCGACCGCCCGGCCAATTGATCGGGGTGATCGCAGAATGGCTTGGGAAACCGCTTCGGCTCATCGGCAATCAGGTGATTTTCCACCGTACCGGCCAGAAACTCAAACCAGAACCTGGAAATCTGCGTCAAAACCTGTCCCTTATACGGGATTCCAGTCTTCATAATCACGTCAAAAGCACTCAGTCGGTCGGAAGCAACCAGCAGCATCTTGTCGCCTAAGTCGTAAATATCGCGTACCTTGCCATGTTTTGCCGTCGTATTGGGTATTTCTGTCCGCAGTATCACCTTTGCCATACATAATCTCCTGTTTTCAGTAACCATAAATCGCCGCTAAAAGACGTGGCTAATATAAAGGGAAGACTAAAAATTGGGAATGAAAAAGTTGATGTTTTTAGGAGGTTTATACGCCCACTCCTTCACGGCATAGTGCAAAAAGGGCCCGCCAGCAAACGCCGAATTAGGCATAGAGTGAACAAAATAGGCCTGTTAACTGAATGCCGCTTCCATGTGTTCGGTTTCAGATTCCAGACGTACCAGCAATTCCCGGTCGGAAACAAAGCCGTCGGTCATCATCTTGACACGCTGATCTTTGCCGAGCAAAAGCACCTTGAATTGGCCTGCCGGAGCATTCAGAAGCTTGCGGAGATAATCGCAGGTATCTGCCCCCAGTTCCATATTGCCGATATGACTGCTGCCCTGCTCGAAAATCTCGGCCAAAACAAGACCATGCTCACGAAAAATGCTCTCACAGCCATAAAACAACTCTTTTTGGATACAGTAGGAATGGTGGTGATTGTCCGGCGAGAACAGAAACAACAGGCTGTTTTTGGTCTTAAATCCATTCAGGCTCATACGTAAATCGGTCATAGTGTTCCCCTTTCCATTGTGGGGTTTCCGTTACGGTTTATCGTCCTTGAGCGCATTTCGTGCTGCATGTACGATTATACTCATACCTTGTCAGGCAGTCAACATAATTCCATTTTTATCGGACATTTTTACTCAATGCACTACGCCGAAACAACCTTTTGTGCGAGGTTATTCCTGAAAACCAAATTTTCCGACGAGTTTGACAAAACGGCAGCCGCAGACTTCGGTGGACTTGAGCTTCCCGCCTTCACTTCGGTAGACCATTAGCCTTTGGTAGGCCATATCGCCAACCGGAGCGACTAAGATTCCCCCCTCCGAAAGCTGCAACATCAGCGGCTGCGGCACATTGGGGACGGCGGCGGTAATCAGGATACGGCCGAACTGGATTTTCGGTCCCGGCCAGCCGCAACTGCCATCGCCGACGGCATACTCGACATTCTGGACTCCAAGACTCGACAATGCCGTCTGAGCCTGTATGGACAGGTCGCTAAACCGCTCGATGGTATAAACTCTGCGGCAAAGGCGGGATAGAATCGCCGTCTGGTAGCCAGAGCCAGTCCCGATTTCAAGGACTTCTTCATCGCCTTTCAATTCAAGACACTGCGTCATTAGGGCGACAATATAAGGCTGGCTTATCGTCTGCCCCAGGCCGATGGGCAAAGGGTTATCCTCGTACGCATTAGCCTGATACTGCGGCGGCAAAAAGTCTTCGCGCGGAATCTCAGCCATCGCCATAAGTACCCGCCTGTCGCGAATATCGCGCCCCACCAGGTCGCTGGAAATCATCGCCTCCCGCTGCGGGGCATACCGATCTTTAGGATTCATACTGACCATGACACCATTGTACGCTTAGGCTGTAAAATTGTAAACATTGAAGGAAATTGGGTTCGTTTTGCGAAAACAGGTATACAGGTATACAGGAATGCAGGTATACGGGTTTTGATGACCCTTGAAATTTGCTGAAAAATGGGGAAATTGGGTTCGTTTTGATAAAACAGTTCTTGGTTCGTTGTTCGGAGTTCGTAGTAGGGGCAAGCCCCCGTGCTTGCCCAAAATGGGTTCGTTTTGATGAAATAGATTTCAGATTCCAGATGCCAGATTTCAGAAAATGGGTT
>CAZVXR010000315.1:0-2620 GCA_964630865.1 uncultured Pirellulales bacterium
GCAAATTTGCGACAGCCGATCGCAAGACCACCAGTGTCGTCGAAGCCACACACAGACACCCCGAGGCCAGCCCATCCATCCCATCGGTCAGATTGACCGCGTTGCTGGTGGCGGAAATATACAGAATGCTGATCATGATAAAAATCCAGGTCGCCAGCGGAATGCCGTATTTATAGAACGGCAGCCACAGCCGCTTGGCGTCTTCGATGTTGCGGAAATCCGAATAGAGAAAGTACGCCACCAGCATTGAGCCGCCGAATTGAAAGAGCAGTTTTTCCCAGGGTTTAAGGCCGTCTCGGCTGTGCTGGCGGGTTTTACTGGTTAGCTTGAGCCAATCGTCAACCCCGCCAATGCCGCCAAACCAGATGAGAATGAATAATGCCTTATGGACAAATGGATTGGTTAGCTTCGCCCAGAGCAGGGTGCTGATGGCGATAGCCGAAAGGATGATAATCCCGCCCATCGTCGGGGTGTTGGCCCGCTCCCGCATCAATTCGTTCAAGGCGGCATGGTGAAATTCAGGTCTGTCGCCGACTTTCATTTTCATCAGCCAGCGGATTGTTCTGGGTGCGATGATGACGCCTACAGCAAATGCGGTAATCGCGGCCATAATGCCCCGAAACAGCACGTCCTCCCAGGCATAAAAACCCAGCATATACATGACGTCGTGGAGATAACTGCAAAGATGGTATAACAAGTCCGTTTCCTTAAATTAAAAAGGGCATTTTAAGCCTCAAAAAGCTTCTTTAGCGTTTCTACCGCCTTTTCCATTCCCGCTGAGCGAGAACCTTTGACCAATATTATATCGGCAGGACG
The DNA here is from genome assembly GCA_964630865.1 of uncultured Pirellulales bacterium. GTDB lineage: Bacteria > Planctomycetota > Phycisphaerae > Sedimentisphaerales > Anaerohalosphaeraceae > Anaeroglomus. The sequence continues at coordinate 817 of CAZVXR010000315.1, forward strand.
GACGAACTTGTGCAGATTATCACACAGTAATTGTGTGTTCATAAATGTTTTGCAGGCCGCGGCGTCCATTCCGCCATCAATGGCTCCGGCGACAATATCGGACGCAAACGCCCCGGCGGCGACAATCGACGCGGTTGCAGCAGCCGCTTTCTGCCCCAATTCGAAATGCAGGCGTTTGGACGCTTGACCTAGTTCACCCATACAGCCGGCGACAAATACCGGACGACGACCCTCTTTTTTTGACAGCGAAGCAAGGCAATCCAGGGCATTTGCCATCGAAGCCGGATTGGCATTGTAGCAGTCGATAATGATTTTTATCGGACCGACTGTGTCAATGACCATTCGCATCGTAACCGGTTCGAGAGATGCGATGGCCGCGGCAAAATCGGACATAGAAATGCCGATAATCTTACAAATTGCCCACGCAGTCAGGATGTTGGTCAGGTTCGCACGCCCCGGCAGGGGAACGGTTAATGTTTGCCCGTCGATGGTCAATTGTCCGCTATCGCCTATGGAGCGTAAATTGTCCGCTCGAAAATCGCAGGATTCGCCTGTGCCGAAAGTCAAATAGGGACGATGCAGACCCATCGTATAGCACATTAAATCCTGCTGGTCGCCATTGACAATCAGCATCCCTTTGGCTGTTAGTCCTTCGTGAATGGATAGCTTTTCGGCGATGATTTTCTCCAGTGAACCAAAGCCCTCCAGATGTGCCGGAGCTGCGCAGGTAACGACGGCGATATCGGGCTGAGCAATCCGTGTCAGAGTGCCGATTTCGCCGGGATGGTTGGTGCCCAGTTCGACAATCAGCAGGTCGTCTTCGGGACTGGCCGACAGGATCGTCAGCGGCAGGCCGATATGGTTGTTGAAACTTTTGGTCGCCTGATGACAGCGGAAATGCCGCGATAAAACGTGATGCGCAATATGCCGTGTCGTGGTCTTGCCCGCCGAACCGGTGATGGCGATGACTTTGGCTTTGAGTTGCTTGCGATACCACGCCGCAAGCTGCCCCAATGCCTTAACGGTATCGTCAACAATCAAAATCCGGCCAGCCTGATTGCTCGGCAGATCGACAGACCGCTGCACGACCGCACACGCCGCCCCTTGTTCAAGGGCTTGCCGCACAAACTGATGCCCGTCAAAATTCGGCCCGACTAAGGCGAAAAAACAATTGCCGTTTTGTATCGACCGCGTACCGGTACTAACTCCGACAATCTCCAGCGGCTGAACCTCTGAATTAGACGATAATACTGTTTTTAATGTTGCAGATGAGATTGAAATCATAATTTATTCCGCGTGGGCAGAGCCCGCCATGTTTGTAGTACAGCTTTTAAGCTGGCAAAATTCTTCTTTCCTCTTTCAGCCTGCGCAGCAGGCGACATAATATAGCCACGTCCGCAAGGGCGTGGATCCCAATTCGCTCCCACCCATTCGAGTCCCCGCAGGGGACGGCATAATCTGTTCGGGAAAAAATCCGCACGGGCGCAGTTATGTAGCCATATCATTTCCCCGCTTCCTCGACAATTTTAATTTCGTCCTCGGTGAGGCCGTACAGTTCATAGACCAGCCGGTCAATCTGGTCGTCCGTGGACGTAATCTGACGCTGAATTTGCGTCTTGTCATTCGGCGTTTTGGCCGCGGCGAATTTTTTGTGCAAATCCAGCATCGCTTCGACGTATTTATAAAGTCGAGGATCGAAATCTGGCGTTGGAATTTTTTCTAAATATGACTTATTCATGTCATCTGTGAGATAATTTGTACACCAAAAATTTATAAGTGATGAAGATAAAATACCTTGGAGAAA
>CAZVXR010000316.1:0-2080 GCA_964630865.1 uncultured Pirellulales bacterium
TATTTTTAGACGCGTTATTATAAGACGAATCTTATTTGCTGACTAAATATTTTTTGTTTTTTTATCTTTGTTTTTTAGGGCATATCTGCCGGATACATAAATTCGGGCATCCTACGGACTTTGCCAGCGGCGTCTACGCAAGCCAGGATTGTCGTTCCCTCGACAAGGATAACGCCGGTGGATTTGCGTTTGAGGGTATAGCTGTGTTCGACGCGGGCACTGGTGATTTTGGTGCAGGAGGCGGTTATTTCGAGTGTTTCGTCATAGAATGTGGGGCGTTTGTATTTACAGGTCAGCTCGGCGACGACGAAATAGACGCCAGCTTTTTCGAGGTCACTGTAGGCTAAGCCGTTGACCCGGAGCAGCTCTGTTCGTGCCATTTCAAACCATACTGGATAGACTGTGTGGTGAATTACGCCGGATTGGTCGGTTTCGGAGTAACGCGGGATGATCTCTATGGTGTGCGAGGCAATTTTGGTGCAGTCGGGAAAATCCATTGATTTTACCTGTATTTCGTCGGTACTTGATTTTACTCGCATTGCTTACCTTTCTATTAAAATGCCCAGCGTATCAAAAAATGAGCTTTTTTCAAGCTATATCGGGCAATATTAGGAATTCAAAAATGCAAAACGTCCCCAATTTTCTATGAATTACGAACTTTTCCAAACGTGCTTGAGTTTAAGTTGGTTGCGGGTATAATCTCGAAAAAGCAAATCAGGAGCCGATGTGGCCAAAACCAACATCTCCATATTATATGAGGACTTAGAGATCATTGTGGTCAATAAGCCTTCGGGTGTCTCTGTCACTGCCGACCGTAGCGGTGTGCCGGATATCCGTCGGCTGCTGGCCGAGCGTGTCCCGCCTGTTAAGGATTTGCGTCTGGTGCATCGGTTGGATAAGGACACTTCGGGAGTCCTGCTGCTGGCCAAAACCTTAGCAGCGCAAAGCTATTACAGCCGGTGCTTCGCGATGGGGGAAATCAGAAAGGTGTATTTGGCAATTGTCCGCGGCAATCCCGGCCGGGACGAGGGATTTATTACGCTGCCGATTCTCAAAGATGACCGGGTGCAAAAAGTGAAAATTGACCCCCGAAAAGGCAAAAAAGCCAAAACATTCTATAAACTCCTGCTGCCGATGGGACCGGTCAGCCTCCTTGCGGTGGCACCCATTACAGGCCGAACTCACCAAATCCGGGTTCATTTTGCCAGCAAAGGATTTCCATTAGTTATCGATCCGTTATACGGCGAAACAGCTCCGTTGCTTTTGTCGTCATTCAAATCAAGATACGCTCCGTCCGGAAAGCATGAAGAATTGCCTCTGATGGATCGTATGACGCTCCACGCTTACCAACTAACGCTCCCGCTCGGAGCGGACAAAACGCCTCAACCTATTATCGCACCGCTCGATAAGAAGTTCGCCGCGACCATTAAGATGCTGGCCAAGCACACCAGCGAAAGCGGCAAAGATGTTCCGGATGTCGCAAAAGAAATTCTCGACTCAAAGCCTCTTGTGCTGAACTATGTTCTCATTGGCATCTCGGGCGAAAACATTGACCAGCCGACAATGGAATCCGATTCTTCGGAATCCAGCACATAGGCCGTTTTTCATTTCACATTTTATCTCCCGCTTTACCCCTCCAGACGTTACAGGTTGTTTATTCGTTCGCAAAAAAAATGATTGTGGATATATAACTCTGTTCCGGACCTTGTAATTGTTGAGCGTTTTTCGTACAGTCATCAGATAAAGATTGGTTGGCCGATGCTACCAATTGGATTCACATCATGTGATGTGAACGATAACGAAACAATGATTTCAGGGGGTAAAACAAATGAAAATTAGAACAATTGCAATGCTCATGGTTTTGGCGGCGGTCGTGCCAGCAATGGCGGTACCGACGGTTAAGCTGACCTCATCTGCTGGGTCATGGCCGAACACCCCATACAATGCAGATGTCACCGACTTAAGTGATTCACTTTGGACGACGAATGGAGTCAGCTCTGACTTCAAGACGTTCTGTGTCGAATCGAATGTCACTTTCAATCCGGGCGGCACCTATTATGCGACTATTGACGATGTCGTC
>CAZVXR010000317.1:0-6507 GCA_964630865.1 uncultured Pirellulales bacterium
AGGATTTGAGAGGTGGTATGAAAGAATCGAAAACGCTTGTTGACGGACTGATACAAAGAAAAAAAGTCTTGCGGATGGGAGTATATGACTACTTCTGGCCGGATACGCTGCGAAATTGGCTTGAGCATGGATATCCCCAAGATGCATCCGGCTCGCCAGCCAACCCTGAAGAAGTGTTTGATTTTGATCTGGCGTTTGCCGGGGGTTGGTTTGACATTCTGCCGCTGCCGAAAGTCAATGAAACGGTGGAAGAGACAGCAGATTGGATAATCCGCCGAAACGGCGCCGGAGCATCACTTCGATACTGGAAAAATAAGGCGGGGTGTCCTGAGCATATTGACTTTAAGATGACCACGCGGGCGATATGGGAACGGGATTACCGGCCGCATCTGCTGAAACTGAATGTGGACCGGCTGGATATTAAGGGGGCCAAAGAATTACTTGCCAAGCGTAAGCAGCAGGGATATTGGACATATTTCGGCAATTTGTTTATCTGGGAAAATATGCGGCAAAGCATGGGCGATTTGTGTCTGTATGAGAGTTTAATGACGGATAAAGACTGGATACAGGACTACAACCGTGTTTATACCGACTTTTTCAAGACGCATTATCAGGTGTTTTTCAAAGAGGTCGGCTTGCCGGACGGTATCTGGGTCTATGAGAATTTGGGCTATAAAACCGGCACATTCTGTTCGCCTAAGACTTGTGAAGAATTGCTTTTTCCCTATTACAAGGAAATGAATGACTTTTTCCATTCCTATGGTCTTCCGGTTGTGCTGCATTCATGCGGGAATATCGAGTCGATTTTGCCGCTGGTGGTTTCTGCGGGGTTTGATGCGTTAAACCCAATGGAAGCCAAAGCCGGATGTGATGTGCTGCGATTCGCCGAACGTTATGCAGACAAGCTGGCATTTATCGGCGGACTTGATGTTCGTTTGCTCGAGGCAGGGGACAGGGCGGCGATCGCCTCACGCATTCGTGAGATCTGCGGGACTATGAAGGCGTTAGACGCCAGCTATGTGTTTGCGTCCGACCACTCCATTTCAACTGGTGTTAAGTATGAGACCTATCAATATGCATTAGAAGTGTTGAAATCTTCATGGGAGTATTAGAAATCTCTAAGCATATTAGCTGTTTTGAAGTAAAAAACAAAAAGTCCAGGGAATAATGAACAATAATATTGACAGTTTCAGCCATTGAGGATATACTGTATACATTAAAACAAGCGGTTGCGTAACGAAACGCAACCATTGACTCTTTTTAAGGGTTATTCCGATGTCAGTGAGTTTAAAACGCATAGCCAGAGAAGCGGATGTTTCCGTAACGACCGTGTCACGTGTTCTTAGGGGGCGCGGTGAGATTTCGGATGAGACCCGGCAGCGAGTGCAGAAAATCGCCGATAAACTTCGGTACCGGCCGAATATCGCGGCTCAGAGTATTTTTACAGGACGTACCAATTCCATTGGTGTAATCATTCCGGCGGCAACGACCTTTGATGTTCGCATTGCATTTGGTATACATGATATGCTGGCTGAGCAGGATGTTGTTCCGATTACGCTCTGGACGTGCCAGGAAAATGTACCCTCCGATTTGCAGCATTCCATTGATAATGTTATGAAGCAAATTCATCATCTGGTCGATCGTCGGGTCGATGGCGTGATTTTACGGCCGCATAATGATTTCCGGGATGTATATATTCGGGAGATACTGGATCGGCATATGCCTCTGGTTACGGTGGACCGCGACTACCTGGGTTCACATGCTGACTTTGTGGGTACCAATGACGTGCATGGAGCTCGTCTTGTCGCGCAGCATTTGCTGGGACTGGGGCATCGGCGGATTGTACACCTTGCAGGACCGGAAACAGTGATGACCAGTCAGTTGCGCAAAGATGCATTCGAGTCTGCCCTGGCCTCCATTCCGGATGTGGAGTATCGCACGATTGTGGATGAAAGCTATGGTCTGGACGGTCGGGCCGCGATGCGTATTTTTGAGTTGAAGCCCCGTCCTACGGCGATCTTTGCGGCCAACGACAAAATGGCCAAATTCGTATATAACGCTGCCAGACGGTATGGTTTGCAGATTCCGGAGGATTTGTCTGTTGTTGGATTTGCGGATATGGAAATCGCGGAATTGATGGATCCGCCTCTGACGACCGTACGGCAGCAGCCTTATGAAATTGGGCGGCAGGCGGCAAGAATTATGCTGGAGCGGATTGACGGCAAGCTGCATGAACCCAAGAGTATTTTATTAGAACCGCAATTGATTGTCCGGGGGTCGACAATTCGGTATAGTTTGCAATAAAAATCCCAACAGATACCGCGTTAAGAATTTTTTGTAGATGGTTACGCAGCCCTTTGCGTAATTTATTTGGTGTAATCGAAGCTTATTTACAGGAACAGAATTATGCAGCGAATGGATACAACGGCGGCACAATCACGTCTTTCTTTGGCGCAGTGTCTTGCGTGGGGGGCCGGCGGCTTTGCTGATAATCTGATAGCATGGACGATCGTCTATCTTGCCATGCCAATTTATAATATTGCTCTTGGAGTGGATCCCGTGGTGATTGGCTGGGCAATTGCGTTGCCGCGTTTGCTGGATGCGATAATAGATCCCCTGGCCGGCCACTGGTCGGACAATTTCCGCAGCCGGTGGGGCCGTCGAAAGCCATTTATCTTGGTTGGAGGGGGGCTTTCAACCTTATTCTTTATGGCTACATGGTTTCCGCCGGCTGGAAGCAGTCCGAAGGTTGCAGCGGTTTTCTTTATCGTTACCACGTTTCTTTATTTGGGATTGTACGCGTTTTTCTCCATACCGTATTATGCGCTGGGGGTTGAACTGACGACCGATTACCATGAGCGGACACGAGTCCAGTCATGGCGTTTTTTCTTTGCGGCGATTGCTCAATTAGCGATGCCGTGGTTTTATAAAACAGCGTATTGGGTTGGGACTCACAGACCCATAGCAAATGCCGAGCCGGAGGTCGCGGGTATTCGGTATGTGGGGTTGGCGGCAGGCTCGTTGGTACTGGCCATTCTCGTGTTGATTGCGTTATGTTGCCGTGAGCCCAAGTGTGTTCAGCATCAGCCCTATATTCGAATTCTGGATGCGTTCGGATGGACGTTCAAAAATAATGCCTATGTGAAATTGGCCCTTGTTACTTTTTCGGTATTGTTCGGTTTTTTTATCGTCAACCCGATGGCCTTGTATCTGAGCATATATTATGTATGTAATGGAGACAAAGGATTGGCCGCTACAATCAGCGGCTGGTCTGGGACGATGGTGGGAATCCTGGGGGTGCTGGCGCTGGCTCCGCTGACGGCGTTATCACATCGTTTTGGCAAAAAACAAGTATTAATCGGCGGGCAGTTTGTGGCATTGCTGGGATTTAGCTCATTATGGTTTCTGCTGACGCCCGAGCACCCCTACTGGGGGATCATTCCCTGGATCATTATTGCTCCCGGGCAATTGGCGGTATGGGTCATCGGCAGTTCGATTAGTTCTGATATTATTGATCTGGATGAATTGGAGACGGGTTGTCGGCGGGAAGGCATGTACGGGGCTGTCACCGCGATGCTGAACAAGTGGGGGGTTGGGCTATCGTCGATGCTGAGCGGATATATCATTGTCTGGTCAGGCTTTGTCAATGATGTTTTCCCGTCGGCGGAAGTATTATGGAGGATGCGGGTTTTGTATGTGTCAATACCGATTGCTTTTGTTGTGCTGTCCCTGGCGATATCTTTCACGCTGCCGGTGTCAGCGAAGCGGATGCGCGAGGTTCGTGAGATATTAGATCGGCGCCACGCGGAGGCCGAACGTCAATTGACAGATGCGGTTTAATTAGTGTGTGTGATACAAGCGATAAGATTAAATGGTTTATGAAGATAACTTTAATTAAGGATTTTTATGCAAGACAGTGAGTTGCGATTTCGACAGATTCATTTGGATTTTCACACGTCAGAGGCGATTGACGGAATTGCCTCTGATTTTGACGCCGATGCGTTCGCCGATACCTTAGTCAAGGCACGGGTTAATTCGATCAATCTGTTTGCGCGCTGCCATCACGGGTGGGTGTATTATGATTCCAAGCAGTTTCCGGAGCGGATTCATCCTCATCTGACCAATAGAAATCTGCTCAAACAGCAGATTGAAGCCTGTCATCGGCGGGGAATCAAGGCGCCGATTTACCTGCCGATTCAGTGGGATCAATATACTGCCGAGCGGCATCCGGAGTGGCTGACAATGACGCCGGACGGCAGGCAGGAAGGTACGCCGCCTTACGAGGCGGGTTTCTACCGCAGCCTGTGCGTAAATACTCCGTATGTTGAATTCATCCGCAAACATATCGCCGAGTTGTTTGACCTGTTTGAGGTGGATGGATTCTGGATTGATATCGTCCAACCCAAAGATTGTTCTTGTTATACCTGCCGGCAGGGGATGATTCAGGCGGGGCTGGACCCCAGCATCACGGCGGTACGCAAGGCTTACGGGCTGGATGTACTGACGAAGTTCAAAAAAGATCTGACAGCGTTTATCCGTGCGCGAAGCAAAGACTGTACGATTTTTTATAACGCCGGCCACATCGGGACGCGCGAGCGCCGGGCGGTGGACGCATTCAGTCATTTTGAGCTGGAGTCCATTGCCGGGGGCTGCTGGGGCTATATGCACTTTCCGGTTGCGGTCCGCTATGCACGCACTCTGGGGCTGGATTGTTTAGGAATGACGGGCAAGTTTCATACGGCGTGGGGTGATTTTCATTCCTATAAGAATCCTGCGGCGATGGATTATGAATGTTTCCGAATGCTGGCGTTCAACTCCAAATGCTGCGTGGGCGACCAGCTGCATCCTCGTGGAAAGATGTGCAAGGCGACGTACGATCTGATTGGACAAACGTATGCGGAAATTGAGAAAAAAGAACCGTGGTGTGTTGGAGCAAGGGCGGTTGTTGATATCGGCATACTGAATCCGGAAGAATGGGATATTCGTGAGCCGGTTGAAGGACTGCATCCCTCAATTCTTGGGGCTTCGCGGATGCTGCAGGAAGGCGGACACCAGTTTGATATTATTGATTCTCAAGCGGTGTTTTCCGACTATAAACTGCTGGTGCTGCCGGACAATATCCCTGTCTGTAAAAAACTTGCAGCCAAGCTGGAGCAGTATCTGAAATCCGGCGGCTCGATCATTGTCTCGTTTGAATCGGGGCTGGATGAAGCTAAAAAACAGTTTGCCTCGTCCATTTTTGGGGTTTCGCTGAAGGATGGCGGTCCGATTGACAACAAAGGTCAGGCCGTACGGGGTCGATGGTATTATGGCGGGGATTATGTCGATTATCTCAAGCCCGGCAAGCTGCTAAGCAGCGGTTTAACGGCTTCGGAGTATGTGATGTATTTGCGAGGAACGTCAATTCAAGCTGTCGGCGGCACAGAAACGCTCGCGGATGCAGTTTCTTCGTATTTTGACCGGACGTATGAGCATTTCTGCTCGCATCTGCAAACCCCGTCTTCGGGCAAGGTTTATCAGCCGGCGGTGGTTAAAAACGGTAAATTAATCTATTTCTGCCATCCCATTTTCACCACATACGATGTTAACGCGCCGCTGTGGTGCAAACGCCTGTTTCTGAACGCGGTTGATATGCTTTTGCCCAGTCCGGCGGTTAGACACAATGGGCCGAGTTTCATTCTGGCGACACTGAACCGGCAGGATGAACAGAAACGCTGTGTGCTGCATCTGCTGAATTATATTCCCGAACAGCGCAGCCAGAAGATCGCGGTGGTGGAAGATATTTTCCCTACGAACGATGTTGCGGTTTCTGTGCGGGCAGACAAGTCGCCGACCGCGGTTGCCGCAGTGCCGGATGGAACGGCGCTGCCGTTTACGTTCAAAGATGGGCGGGTTGAGTTTGTTGTGCCGAAAATTGTGGGTCATCAAATGATTAGTATTCAATTTGCATAGAAATAGAATTTTATAGAATTGGAGTAAGTATGTCTTATCGAGATGGAATGGCGGCAATAAATCTCGAAATGACCCGGCGGGTATGCCGGACAGAAGGGGCGTTTTCAGCCGAGCTGCATTGGGATCTGGTCAAAGCCGTCACAAAGATTGACGTCAATCAAAACAGTCCGCAGGAGCTGCGTGAGCGAGCTTCACAGGCGTTTATCAAGGCGTGGAATTATGATTTTGTCTGGTCAACGCTGATTTATAATCAGATTTACGGCGAGTTTCGCACTTCGATGGGGCATGCGGTCTATAACGCCGGCGGTGAGGATTACCGTGATGATCGCAATAAAGTGGTTTGTCCTTTTAAGACCCCCGAAGAAGTGCTGGCGTTTGAGCCTGCGGCGGTGTACGGCAAAATCGATTACAATAAGGTCGTGAAAGATTATAACGACCACTACCGTGACCAGTGCCGCAAGTATCCGGATGCGGTGAATTGTACGGGAATTTATGTGACGTGCATTTCGGGTCTGATTGAAATTTTGGGCTGGGATATGCTGCTGCTGGCGGCGG
>CAZVXR010000318.1:0-5790 GCA_964630865.1 uncultured Pirellulales bacterium
GGGTTTGAAACCCGCCCTATATTCTATTATCCAAGTTTACTGCTAATCAGGTTTTTTGCCGCGGCGATTGCCTCGCCGATTTTTGCCGGGTCTTTCCCGCCGGCCTGGGCGAATTGGGGTCGTCCGCCGCCGCCGCCGCCGACAATCGGGGCGATTTGTTTAACGATATCACCTGCCGAGATTTTCTTAATCAGATCATCGGTTACGCCGGCAAAGAGTGTGACCTTATCATCACCTTCAGCCATAGCCAGAACCACAACCGCTGAGCCAGCTTTGGCGCGAAGGCTGTCGATTAAACTGCGTGCCTGATCGACACTGACCGGCGGGATTGCTTCACAGATAACAGCAACGGTCCCTACCTTTTGCGATTTGGCCAGCAGGTCGTCACTGGAAACCTGAGTGGAGGCAACCGCTGCTGCCCCGCTTTTAAGCTGTTTTGCCAGAGCTTTATTGTCGTCCATCAACTTGGCCACGCGGACTGCAATCTGGTCAACCGGCGATTTGAGCATCCCAACTAGTTCATCGACAATGTTACTGCGACCCATCAGATGTTCGACCAGTTTCATTCCGGTCAGTGCCGTAATTCGCCGCACGCCCGATGAGACGCTTTCTTCTTTGAGGATCGCAAAGCCGCCGATTTCGGAGGTATTGCCGACGTGCGTTCCGCCGCAGAATTCCTTGCTGAATGCTCCATTTAAATGTTCCTTGTCCGCGGCGCCGATGGCCAGTACACGCACGGTCTCTCCGTACTTTTCGCCGAACAGCGCCATCGCGCCCAGCTTTTTCGCCTCGTCAATCGGCAATGTGATACATGTTACCGGCTCGGCGGCGGAAATCTTTTCATTGACTAACTGCTGGACTTCAGCAGTCTGTTCTTTGGTGAGAGCCTTAGGCCAGGTAAAGTCAAAACGCAGGTAATCGGGACTGACGGCGCTGCCCTGCTGCTTGACGGCGTCACCGAGGGTCTTTTGCAATGCCCATTGCAGCAGGTGCGTTGCGGTGTGATTTTTCCTGCTGGCCTGACGATTGCGATGGACGGTTAATTCAACTGTTCCACTTGTGTTAAGACTGCCGCGGTGGAGGTTGCCTTTGTGCAGGACGCAATTGCCGGCTTTCTCGGTATCTTCGACGATAAATTCCCAGTCGTCGCCTTTGATAAACCCTTCGTCACCGACCTGTCCGCCGGACTCGGCATAGAAGCAGGTCTTATCGAGTACAAGAGCGATTTCCTGATTGGTATCTTCGAACGAACCGCTCTGAATGAAGCCCTCCGGCGTAACCCAGCCGAGCACTTTGGCCCGGCAGGTATCGACCTGATACTTGGCCGCATCATCGGTTACCGGAAGCTGGACATTCGAGAGACTGGCCGTAAATGAAACACCCTTTTGAGCCGCGCGGGAAAGCTGACGCTGCTGATCCATCAGCTTAACGAACATTTCCGTATCAACTTTTAAACCCCGCTCGCGCGCCATCAATTCCGTCAAATCCAGAGGGAAGCCAAACGTATCATAAAGCTGGAACGCATCGTCGCCGGAGATGGTTTTGCCATCGACTTTTTCGACCTTTTCGGCTGCTGCCGCAAACAGCTCCAGCCCGCGGTCGAGCGTCCGGCCAAAGGATGCCTCTTCGGATTGAATGACCTCGGCGACAAACTTTGCCCGGCCATTGAGTTCCGGAAACGCCTCGCCCATTTCAGCAACCAGCGTCGGAACGAGTTTATACATAAATGGCTCAGTTGCCCCCAGATTGCGGCCGAATCGTGCCGCCCTGCGCAGAAGACGCCGAATCACATACCCGCGTCCGTCATTGGACGGCGACACGCCATCGGTAATTGAAAACGTCAGCGTGCGGATATGGTCGGCAATCACACGGAAAGCGTTGTCGGTTTTATTGCCAAGCTGCGAGGTGTATTTTTTGTGCGTAATATCCTGTACCGCCTCGATGATTGGCATAAAAAGGTCGGTGTCGTAGTTGCTCGTTTTATTCTGCAAGACCGAGCAGACACGTTCAAGCCCCGCCCCGGTATCGACATAATTGGCCTTGAGCCGCTCAAGCGAACCATCCGCCTTGCGATTAAATTGAATGAAAACCAGATTCCACAACTCCATAAACCGAGCGCAGCCGCCATTGACTTTGCAGACATGGCCGGGGACGTGCTTCATATCACAGCGATCAGGGCCCAGATCGATATGGATTTCACTGCACGGCCCGCAAGGACCCGATGCGCCCATTTCCCAAAAGTTGTCCTTCTTGCCGCAAAACAGGACTTTGTCTTTCGGCAATGACGTTAGTTTCGTCCACAGGTCGGCCGCTTCACTGTCCGGCTGGGAGCCATCTTTCTGATCGCCGGCAAAGACCGTCGCCCAGAGTTTTTCGGGATTGATACCGTACACGCCGGCTAGCAGTTTCCATGCCCAGTCAATGGATTCGGCTTTAAAGTAATCCCCGAACGACCAATTGCCCAGCATCTCAAAGAATGTATGGTGATACGTATCCAGACCGACTTCTTCCAGGTCGTTGTGTTTGCCGCTAACGCGAATACACTTTTGGCTATTGGCCGCACGCTTCCACTTCGGCTGCGAATGCCCCAGGAAAATATCTTTGAACTGGTTCATCCCGGCATTGGTAAACAGCAGCGTTTCATCGCCGACCGGCACAACCGGCCAGCTCGGTACGAACGTATGCCCCTGCTGCTGGAAAAACTCAATAAACGATCCGCGAATGGATTTTGACGTAAACATCGTATTCTTTCTCGTTAAATACTATTAGAAACCCGACAAAATAAGGGGGTATTATATAGAATGGAGAAGATATTGTCCACTCAATTTATGGGGAACAAAAACACGAAAACCAGGATGGGTTCACTGTGCGCAGGTTGTAAATTCAGAGAAACTATCACAATAATTGGCGTTTTTGCAGTGCAAAATAGTCCGAAATCGCATACAATCTGAAATATTATGAGATACTCTGAAATACAGTCTAAATGGCTCAGCGGAATTCTACTGACCATCATCATGGTTGTCTGCGGCTGCAGCAGTTCGAAGCAAGCTGTGCCCAAGACCGCTTCGGTCTGGGATACGCCGCGGATGATTGCCTACCTGCAAGACGAGCCGAGTGTGCGAAAAATCGAACCCTGGAATAATCCATACGCGCCGGGTCTGTGCATCACGACTGATCACTACCAGGTTTACACAACCCTGAACGACCCGCTGATGCTGCGGCAGACGCCAGCGTTTGTGGAATCGGCATACCGTGCCTACGAAAGCCAGTTACCCACCCGCATCGTCAGCAAGGAGCCGTTTAAGACATATCTATTTGCCGAACGCGGACAGTGGGAGGCTTTTACCAAACAATTGACAGGCCCGGATTCGGAAGTCTATCTAAAAATCCAACGCGGAGCATACGCACGGGATGGGGTCTGCATCGCCTACAATATCGGCCGCAAACAGACTTTCGCCATCCTCGGCCATGAGGGATGGCATCAATTCAATCAGCGTCATTTCCGATACCGACTTCCAAGCTGGATCGATGAGGGCATCGCAACGCTGTTCGAGACGTGCCAGTATAGCCAGGGGGACTTTGAGTTTAGGCCGCAAGATAATCTCATGCGTCTCGGAACACTTAAGCAGACCATTCAGCAAAAACGGCTGATTCCGCTGGCAGAGCTGATTACGCTCAATCCCGGACAGGTTTTGTCCGGGTATGGAGCGGATCAGGATGCGGCGATGGCCTTTTACGCACAAAATTACGCGATGGTGCGTTTTCTGCGGGAGTACGAATACGGTCGGCGGCTGAGAAAGTATCAAGCCTTGCTGGTGGGCGGGCTAAGCGGCAGCTGGCCTGTCGAATCCGCACTGGCGGAGATGGCGGCCAACCGGGCGATACCGCTGACGGTCGCGTGGAATCAGCGTATCTCGCCGGCGCTGTTTAGGACGTACATCAGCGAGGATATGAACGAAATTGAAGCGCAGTACCGCTCTTTCTGCAATGAGATCGTCTATCGGATTCGCATCCTCAACGAGAACAAGCCCGCCAAATGAATAACGCACAATTGCCTCAATTTATACTGGCGTCGGTATCGCCAAGACGTAAAGAGCTGCTCGAAAAGGCAGGATATCGATTTGCGATTGAACCTTCCAGGGTAGACGAAGACGCGTACGGAAAAGACGGCGTTAATTCCGAAGAGCATTGTATGCTGCTGGCACAGGCCAAAGCACGCCAAGTCGCCGGACGTTTTCCGAATCAATTAGTCTTAGGCTCGGATACGATTGTCGATTATGAAGGACAGATTATCGGCAAACCCGCCGATGCGGCGGATGCCGAGCGGATTACCCGTATTCTATTCAGCAAGCCGCACAAAGTCATTACCGGCATCGCACTGGTTTGCCTTGCCAGGCATACGGAAATAGTCGAATCGGTGACGACGATTGTCTATCCCAAACAGCTCTCCGAGCGGCAGATTCAGGAGCATATCACAGGCGGACTGTGGGAAGGCAAAGCCGGAGCCTATGGGATTCAGGAAACAGGCGACGAGTTTGTCGAACGCATCGACGGGTCATTTACCAATGTAATGGGCCTGCCGATGGAGCGGATAGGGGAACTTCTGGGACAACAGGGAATAAGGATGGGGATTATTGGTTGACGACACATCCAGCCGCAAACCGGTATGCTGTGTTACCCCGCACAGGAAATTGAGCCATTCCGCATAAAATGGCGCAAAGGTAACCAGCAACAGCGCTCTGGCCCATTGCAAAAAGGGCTTTTATTCCTTAAACTCTCCCCTTTTTCAAGGGGAAGTACGGCACAGCCGGGAGAGGGTATTAAATTCCCATCTCCGCAATTGTCAAAACAACACAAGACCTTAAAAATTCCGCATGGGCATAGCCCATCCTACGAAAAATTTGCCCAACCATTCAAGCACTGTAGGGGCGACAGAAACCCGTTCGGAGTACGGCCTTTAGGCCGGTAAAATTCTTCTTTCCTCTTTAGCCTGCGCAGCAGGCGACATAAAATAGCCACGCGGCGTAAGCCCGTGGTGTCCAAACATTCCCCGCCCCCATCAAGCCCGCGCAGCGGGCGACATAACCTGTTCAAAATAAATAAATCCGTATCGTAGGGGCAAGCCCCCGTGCTTGCCCTTTTTCATTTTGCGCACCGCACGGCGTTCAAACCCGCCTCATTTTGTAGGCGCGTATCGCATACGCCCTTTTTATCTCACCCCGTTCGGAGTACGGCCTTTAGGCCGGTAAAATTTTCTATTCATCCCAAACCGCCCCCTGCGTTTCGCCGACACCAAACCACCAATCCCCAACAATATCATCGTCGCAGGCTCCGGAATACTCATCAGCGTTACTTCACCCGTCGTATAAAGCTGACTTAAATCCCACTGATACCCCGCCCGCGACACCACCTGATCAAAGCAGTCCCCGCCGGCCAGCATCCCGTTCCAGTTAAATAAATCGAACGTCTTCCCCACCAGATCCGCCGCATCTCCCCCGGCCGCAAAATCCAGATTCAGAATACCCCCCAAATCTGGCACAATCCACGAATCCAACG
This sequence comes from uncultured Pirellulales bacterium, assembly GCA_964630865.1. Lineage (GTDB taxonomy): Bacteria > Planctomycetota > Phycisphaerae > Sedimentisphaerales > Anaerohalosphaeraceae > Anaeroglomus. Next base: position 5,557 of record CAZVXR010000318.1, read on the forward strand.
TAATCGTCGAACCCCACACCGCATCCGCCAGAATAATCTGCAAAACCGCATCGTCCGCCATCCGCATATTGGATTGAATCGTAATCCCAATGCCCCCATCATAATCCCGCACCTTTAATGTTTCTCCTGCTGTTAAATCCAGCCCCAGAATATCCCCATTCTCCCGAATTGTATTTCGAGTAATCGCACCCGACCAGTTTACATGCTTAGCTCCCCGGGCATCCGCTCTGCTAA
>CAZVXR010000319.1:0-7175 GCA_964630865.1 uncultured Pirellulales bacterium
CTCGCTCTGCGGCGCCGATAGGGCTGGATAATCCAGGTATCGTGTCTATCCCACTGAGCTTTATTGTGCTGGTGATTATTTCACTGATAACAAAACCGGAAAAAGCCGTTGCGATAGAAGCCAGATAGTTCTAATGTGTAAATAATAGTAAAGTGTGATGGTTTTGGGGATTTCGTTATCGAGATCCTCAAAACCATCTTTTTTGTGAGACTTTAGCCAAGCCTAAAATATCGACTATTGTCCACCCGACAGCTTTAATCCGAGAATACCGGCGATAATTAGAATCAGGCAAATGATGCGGGTTGGATGAATGCTCTCAGAAAATAAGACCATTCCAAGGATAGCCGTTCCCGCGGCGCCAATCCCAGTCCAAATGGCGTAACCCGTGCCCAGAGGAATTGTTTTTATTGCTTGTGATAAAAAGATATAGCTGGCAATCATTCCAGCAATTGTCAGGCAAGATGGCCCGAATTTTGTAAAGCCGTGACTATACTTAAGCCCAACTGCCCAGCCGATCTCAATAATCCCTGCAATCAGCAAATAGACCCATGCCATCACTGTGCGGTTTTCTTTTTCGAAGAGGATTTTGATTCGCTCCTGATTTCCGATTTCGTTTCGGTTTTCGTCTCGGTCTTGGTTTCGGCCGCAGGCTTGCTTTCTTTGCTGCCCTCGGATTTGGTTTCCGTCGAGGCCGAAGAAGGTTTATCGCTGTTGGCGGCCTTTTGGTAGCCATCGGAGCGATAGTCCGTCTGGTAGAACCCCGATCCTTTAAAAATCAGCCCTGCGCCGGTACCGAACAGGCGTTTAAGTTTTTGCTTGCCGCATTCCGGACATTTTTTCAACGCGCTGGCGGTGATAGATTGAAAGTGTTCAAACTTATGCCCGCATCCGTCGCATTGATAATCATAAGTTGGCATTATTGCTGTCCCCCTGACTGTTCATTCGTCTCTGTATCACTATTTTCAACATCGGTGGTTTCGGCCTCGTCGATTTGTGTCGGCAGGGCAGGCAATTTATTGACCGAGACCTTGGCCGGCCGCAGTGTCTGGCCGTTGAGGGTATAGCCTGCCTGGAACTCTTCCAGTACGGTATTGTCCGGTTTTTCCGGGTCAGCTTTCTGCATGATCGCCTCGTGCTTGCCCGGCTCAAACGGCTGACCGACACAAACAATGCGTTCGACGCCATGAACTTTCAAGGCATCAAAGAAATGGTCGTAGATAAACTTGATGCCATCGATAATGCCCTGCAACGCCTCCGGCCCCTGGGCGGTCTTAACGCCTGCAAGAGCCAGGGCAAAATTATCCATTGACGGCAGCAGCGACCGGATAATCGACCGCTTTTCGTATTCGACCGTTTCGGAAATCTGCCGCGGCACGCGTTTTTGATAATTGGCATAGTCCGCCGCCAGACGCTGAATTTTGTCGGCCAGCTCTTTATTTTCAGCCTGGAGTTTTTCGACCTGTTTTTGTATCTCTTCCGGCTGTGCGGCAGAGGCTGGCTGCTCAGTCGAGGATTCTTTCGGCTGTTCCTGTGCTTTTGGGTCTTTCTCGCTCATAGGTTTCTTTTTGTATCCAAACACCATAATTAAGTACCAAAATGCCGTTTAATCTTTTCAAAGAAACTGGCGCTTTCCGAGGAACTATCGCGTTTATCAAGCTGCGCGAATTTCTGCAAAAGCTCCTGCTGTTCGGCGGTTAGTTTTTTGGGGATTTCGACCATCACCCGTACCAGAAGATCGCCGCCGCGTCCGCCCCGCAATTCCGGCAAACCCTGTCCGCGAATACGGAAAATATCGCCATGCTGTGTGCCGGCAGTGATTTTTAATTGTTTTGTCCCATCCAGGGTCGGTACATCAATTGTATCACCTAATGCCATTTGTGTAAATCGCAGCGGCACGGTAACCACTAAGTTGCTGCCATCCCGCATCAGGAACGGGTGAGCTTTAACGCGGACATAGCAGTACAGGTCGCCGCGCGGGCCGCTGTGCTTGCCGGGTTCGCCCTCGCCTCCCACGCGAATGCCCTGGCCTTCGTGAACGCCAGCGGGAATCTTGACGCTCAGTGTCCGTTTTTTGGGTATTAGCCCCGTCCCGCGGCATTTTCGACAAGGGTCGGTGATAATTTGACCGGCTCCCTGGCAGGTTGGGCAGGTTGAGACCATCTGGAAAAAGCCGCCTAACCCGGCTCGCTGGACTTGTCCTGCACCGCCGCAGGTATTGCATCGGGAGGGGGCTTTGCCTTTGTTTGCTCCGGTGCCGTTGCAATCCGAGCAGGTATCCTGTCGAGTAAACTCGATGGTTTTTTCAGCGCCTTTGGCGACTTCTTCCAGCGTTAATTCTACCGCCGTTTCGAGGTCGTAGCCGCGTGCCGGACCTTGCGCACGTCCCGACCGTCGTCTGCCGCCGCCAAAAATATCGCCGAACATATCCCCGAACATATCGGAGATATCCTGTACATTCATGTGGGAATAATCGTGAACCCCTGAGCTGCGCAGGCCGTCATGGCCATACTGATCATAGCGTTTGCGTTTTTCAGCATCACTGAGAACTTCGTACGCTTCGGCGCATTCCTTGAATTTGGTTTCAGCGTCTTTGTCGTCCGGATTTTTATCCGGATGAAATTTGAGCGCAAGCCGCCGGTAGGCGCGTTTGACGTCCTCAGCCGAAGCGTTTTTCTCCACCCCCAGCACTTCGTAGTAATCGCGTTTTGCCATCGCGTAATCGCCTTTCGGCAGAAAAATTGGCTTCGTTTTGTAAAACAACACGGCAGCCGCAGAACCATCACGTCCAGCGGCTGCCGTTTATTTGTTTTAAACTAAATTACGGCGCCGTGGGCGGCGTTTTTCTTTTCGCCATCCTTGAGGTCCGTAATGACGACATTCGTTGTCAGCATTAGGCCAGCTACCGAGGCTGCGTTTTGCAGTGCGGTGCGGGCAACCTTGGCTGGGTCGATAATGCCCGCTTTGAACATATCGACGTATTCGCCGATATTGGCATCAAAACCGATGTTGCCGCCTTTTTCGATTAATTCTTCAACGATGACATCGCCTTCAAGACCGCCGTTGTCAACAATTTGACGTGTCGGGGACTTAAGCGCCCCGCAGAGAATATCGAACCCGATCTTTTCGTCGCCTTTGACTTTGCCTTTGGCTTTTTCGATTTCGGGGATGCACCGCAGGAAAACCACACCGCCGCCGATGACAACACCTTCCTGAGCCGCGGCTTTGGTCGCGTGCAGGGCGTCATCGAGCAGGTCTTTGCGTTCTTTCATTTCGGTTTCGGTTGCGGCTCCGGCTTTGATGACGGCAACACCGCCGGTCATTTTGGCCAGCCGTTCCTGAAGCTTTTCACGATCATAATCGCTGGTGGTCTTTTCGACCTGGGCACGAAGCTGATCGCAGCGGGCTTTGATGTCTTTTTTCTTGCCTTCGCCTTCGATGATCGTGGTGTTTTCTTTGCCGACGATGATCTTTTTGGCTTTGCCGAGCTGCGCCAGTTCGATGCTTTCCAGCTTGATGCCGAGGTCTTCGGTGATGACCTGACCATTGGTCAGGGTCGCGATATCCTGCATCATCGCTTTTCTGCGGTCGCCGAAGCCGGGGGCTTTGACGGCACAGATTTTCAGCACGCCCTGAAGGCGGTTGATGACCAACGCCGCGAGGGCTTCGCCTTCGACGTCTTCCGAGATAATTACCAGCTGAGCGCCGGTCTGGGCGATTTTTTCCAGCAGCGGAACCAGTTCCCGCAGATTTGAGATTTTCTTTTCATGCAGCAGGATGTATGCGTCTTCCATGATGCACTCGAGTGTGTCGGGGTTGGTCATAAAGTAGGGCGAGATATAACCTTTGTCGAATTGCATGCCTTCGACGACGGTTAACTCCGTTTCCATGCCTTTGCCTTCTTCGACTTCGATGACGCCTTCTTTGCCGACTTTGTCCATGGCCTGAGCGAGAATCTCGCCGACTTCAGGATTGTTGTTGGCGCTGATGGTTGCGACTTTGGCGATGTCATCATGTCCCTTGATGGGCTTGCTGATGCTTTTGATATATTCGGTTGCGATTTCAGTGGCTTTAAGAATGCCCCGCTGAATCGCCACCGGATTAACCCCAGCGGTTACATACTTGAGGCCTTCGCTGTAGATTGCCTCAGCCAGTACGGTTGCGGTGGTGGTGCCGTCGCCGACGCGGTCGCTGGTTTTGCTGGCGACCTGATTGATCATCTTGGCGCCGATATTTTGGAACGGATCGGGCAGCTCGATTTCCTTGCTGACCGAAACGCCGTCTTTGGTTACTTTGGGCGAGCCATAGCTTTTGTGCAGCAGCACATTGCGTCCGGTGGGTCCCATGGTTACTTTTACAGCCGCCGCCAGTTGAGCGAGCCCATCTTTGAGCTGTTCCCGTGCTGCGTCCTGATACATCATTTGTTTTGCTGCCATATTGCGTACACCTCCAGTGTATTTGAGCTCTATTATTTCTCGATTACGCCGAGGATTTCGCTTTCGCGCAAAATCTTGTAATCCTCGCCGTCCAGTTGCACTTCGCTGCCGCTGTACTTGCCGAACAGCACGGTATCATTTTTCTTGACCGACATCGCGGCATGCTTGCCGCTATCCAGTAGTTTACCGGGACCAACGGCAATGACTTTGCCCATCAGCGGTTTTTCCTTGGCGGCGTCGGGCAGCACAATGCCGCCGGCGGTTTTGGATTCGGCTTCCTGGGGTTTCAAAACAACGCGATCTTCCAGTGGTATCAATTTCATATCAGTGTCTCCTGTTATATTTATTAATTTTAATTTTCACATTTTAACTCTTACATATCCATGTCGCCCATGTCCTCTTCACCTGCTCCCGCGGAGCCAGATTTGGAGTTCTTGGGCTTTTCGGTAACGACGCAATCGGTCGTCAGCAGGAGACCTGCCACGGATGCGGCGTTCTGCAGGGCGATACGGCTGACCTTGACCGGGTCGATGACGCCGGCTTCGATCAGGTCTTCGTATTTGTCTTTGTCGGCGTTGTAGCCAAAGCCGCCTTTACCCTGTGCGACTTTGTTGACGACGAGGTTGCCTACGGCTCCGGCGTTGTCGGCGATGTAGTAGCACGGCATCCGCAGGGCGTGAGCGATAATGTCGGCTCCGGTTTTCTCGTCGCCGGTCAATTTGAGTTTTTTGACGGCATCAATGCTGCGGACAAAAGCAACGCCACCGCCGGCAACGATACCTTCCTCGATGGCTGCGCGAGTAGCGTGCAGGGCGTCTTCAATGCGGGCTTTCTTTTCTTTCATTTCCGCTTCGCTGGCAGCGCCTACGCGAATCTGGGCAACGCCGCCGGTCAGTTTGGCCAGACGTTCCTGAAGTTTTTCACGGTCATAATCGCTGGTAGTTCCGTCGATTTCGGCTTTAATTTGCTTGATGCGTCCTTGAATGGCTGCCGCGGTGCCAATGCCTTCGACAATCACAGTGTTGTCGTTGTCGATGGTGATTTTTTTGGCCTGGCCAAGCTGTGACATCTGAACTTTGTCCAACTCAATCCCCAAATCCTTGAAAATCGGCTCTGCACCGGTCAGGATGGCGATATCTTCGAGCATGGCTTTGCGGCGGTCGCCGTAGCCGGGGGCTTTGACGGCGGCAACCTGAATGATGCCGCGAAGTTTGTTGACAACCAAGGTCGCCAATGCTTCGCCTTCCACATCCTCGGCGATAATCAGCAGGGGGCGTTTGCTTTTGGCAGCAGCTTCCAGCAGGGGGACAATTTTGGTGACATTGCTGATCTTGTCTTCGAAAATCAGAATGTAGGGTTTTTCAAGCTGACAGGTCATATTGTCGGGATTGGTCACAAAATGCGGCGACAGGAAGCCCCTGTCAAACTGCATACCCTCGACATATTCGACTGTTGTGTCAAGACTTTTGCCTTCCTCGATGGTGATTACGCCGTCTTTGCCGACTCGCAGAAACGCTTCGGCCATCTTTTCGCCGACCTCAACGTCATTGTTGGCGCTGATGGAGGCGATGTTGACGATGTCGGTTTTCTTTGCGGCATTGATCGGCTGGGCCTGAGCTTTGAGGGCATCGACTGCGGCGGCAACCGCTTTTTGGATCCCGCGATTAAGCCCCATCGCGTCGGCGCCGGCGGCTAAGTTCTTGAACGCTTCCTTGAAAATCGCTTCGGTTAAGACCGTAGCGGTGGTGGTGCCATCGCCGGCGATTTTGGAGGTCTTGCTGGCCGCTTCCTTGACCAGTTTTGCGCCCATATTTTCGGTTTTGTCGAGGAGTTCGATTTCCTCGGCGACGGTTACGCCGTCTTTGGTTACGGTCGGTCCGCCCCAGCCTTTGTCGATGATCGCGCAGCGACCCCGCGGGCCGAGGGTCGATTTGACCGCGGCTGCCAGTTTTTCTACGCCAGCCAACAGGGCTGTACGGGCGTCGGTTTCAAACGCTAAATTTTTAGCTGCCATAACGTCTGTCTCTCCTTTATCTTTATTCTTATATTTACTAAGTCAAGTGGTCGTAATTTTGCCACACAGGGGACTGATATAGCAAAGAGAATACCAAGTTTGATTTGGATTTTTTGAAAAAGCAGTAGAAGTTATTGTAAGTCATATATTTGCAGTTACTTATAGATTTAGCAGGGCGGTATTAAATTCTTAAAAAAAATATGTCTTAGGGATGTCCTGCCACTTTTAGCTTGTGATAATCGGGTTCAGTACGCCAAGTTGGCAGATGGGAGGATAATTGGATATTGGATATAATGGAGGGATTTTAATTTTTGTGGGTTTGGGTAAAATAAATGAAAAAGGCTTGATTGCTCCGCCTGATACTTGGTATAATCCCGATAGTTCTATTGTATGAGTTTGTACGGTTTTGGATGGATGCGAGAGAATGCGACAATTTCAGTGCAAAATATAGCCCCACTGAGCCAACGGTAATGGAGCTGGCGGCGATGGGTTTTTGTGGTTGGAGAAGGAAAATATCTTTTGAGAGAGGAAAGAAAAATGAAGAAGACAAGAATTTTAGCAGTTGTTGTGTGTGTGATGGCGGCAGGGAGTGTTGCAAGGGCGGATACCATACGGGGTATCGATATGGATTTTGTAACCATCGGTAATGCTGGCAATGGTACGGACCCGGTTACTGTGAATTTGTACGGTGCAGTTAGTTACAGTTACCGTATTGGCAAATACGAGGT
>CAZVXR010000320.1:0-4744 GCA_964630865.1 uncultured Pirellulales bacterium
AGGTGCGGTTGAGGGTGCTGAGCGTTTCGTAAAATTGTTCGCGAGTTGCCGGGTCGATGGCCGCGGTTGGTTCATCGAGCATTAGCAGTTCGGGATTATTGACCATGGCTCGCGCCAGATAAACGCGCTGCTGCTGTCCGCCGGAAAGTTTGTCAATCAGCCGGTCGGCCAGGTCGGTGATGCCGACGGTTTCCATGGCCTTTTGTACGCTGTCGGCATCGCTGTCCGAACGTCTGCGGGGAAACTTTTTGGCCGCCAGCAGGCCGGAAGCGACGATTTCCCTGACGGTGGCTGGAAATCCTTTGTGCAGATTGCGCGACACCTGCGGGACGTAGCCGATTTTGTTCCAATCCGTGAAATGACGGCAATCTGTTCCATAGAGCAGAATCGAGCCTTCTGCCGGGGGCAGCAGGTTCAGGATAGCCTTGAGCAGAGTGGTCTTACCGGAGCCGTTGGGCCCGACGATCGCGACGTAATCACCCGCGGCAACCTCCAGCGTAATACTGCACAGCGCCTCAATTGGGCCGTAGCGAACACAGACATTTTTGATCTCAATTAGATTCATGATAGTCCAGTCCCAATTTGAGCCGTTCGAGATTGCCTTGCATAATTTCAAGATAGGTAATGCCTTTGTCAAGCTCGTCTCGGGAAATATTATGAGCTCCGTGCAAAAGCAGCAGTTGTGCGCCGGTGTTTTCGGCGATGATTTTGGCTACACGCGGCTCAAGCAATTCTTCATAATAAATATAGGAACTGCCGGTGTTTTTCAAGGTTTCGATCAGCTCGGCGATTTTCCGCGGTGTTGGCTCCGCATCCGGTGAAAAGCCCGCATACGGCGAAAGATAGTTCAGTTCGTACTGCCTGGCAAAATAACCGAATGCGAAATGCCCGCCGTAAATAATAGTCCTGCTTTTGCACTTTTCGAGTGTTGTGCGAATCGTCGTGTCCAGCGAGGTCAATTTTTCATTATATGCGGCGGAATTGGACAAGTAAAAATCTTTATGTACAGGGTCTTTTTGTGCCAATCCTTCGGCGATGGCATTGACAATTTTCTGCGCCAAGATCGGATCGAGCCAGATGTGGGGGTCTTTGCCGTCATGGTCGTGGTCTTCATGCTCTATCTCGTGATTACAATCTTTCTCTTGGGCTAATTCGATTGTTGCGCTGCAATTGATTACGGATAGCTTATTATTGGAGATGCCTTTGAGAATATCCTCCGCCCATGGTTCCATTAGAGGACCTGTATAAACAAATAAGTCGGCTTTGCTGATTCGGACGATGTCGCTGGGCTTGGGTTCAAAACTGTGTGCCTCGACGCCAGGCGGCAGCAAGAGTATTACCTCGGCCTTATCGCCGGCGATCTGCTTTGAAAAGTCATAGAGGGGAAACAGGGTTGTTACGATCTGGATCTTGCTATGGTCGGCGGGCTTGCTTTGCTTACAGCCGACAAAGCCGATTGCCACCAGAGCTAATAAGGAGATTGTAATTGTCTTGATCATTGCTACCTCTTTTGTTTTAAATGCAAACCTATTCGCAGATGATAATGATTTTGCACTTGCAAGTCAAGTCTTTTTTTAATACAATTAAGAGTATGGAAAAACAAGCGGATAAAAATACTCCACAACGTCAGGCGATTGTGCAGGTCTTCACGGCCTGTCAGCAGCCGCTGCGTGTCGGAGAGATCGTTCAAAAAGCCAAGGAAATCATCCCAACTGTAGACCAGGCAACGGTTTATCGAAATCTTAAGCGGCTTGTTGAGCAGGGCTGGTTGTTAAAAATGAATCACCCATTGCTTGGAACACTTTATGAGCGTTCAGGGAAAGAGCACCACCATCATTTTTACTGCCGTAAATGTGATTCGGTTTTTGAGCTGTCTGGCTGTGCGGTAGATGAAAGCCAGGTTGCATCGACAGGAATGGTCGTCGAAGAACACGAAGTCTTTTTTTATGGACGGTGCAGAAACTGCATAGGCCTTAAAACAGAATGAGTAACGTTATTTTTGTCGAATCAGGATGCGGTTGTCGATGGGGTGTTTGACGCGAAAGGGTTTGATATCTTCGACGAAACGCAATCCATCTTGCCAGTAGCCGGCGGTGGGCTTGAGGGCGGGCATCAGCGCAGTAAAATACCGGTTTAGTTCTTCCATCAGCAACTCGCGGACTAATTTACTGAGCATCGAGGCCAGCGCTACCGGCAGGTATTTGCTGTCGGCTTCGACGGTAAAGTGCAGACGCATCCGTTTGCCGCTGCCGGTCATCTCGTAACTGCTCAGGGTTTCCGATTCGGTCAAAATGGTCAGTTCCATATCGGGAAACATCCGCAAGAGTTCCTGATGATAATGCTCGCGGCCGCCTTGTCGGTCGATAAGGAATTGTACCGGCTCGCTGCCGTCGGAATAGTTTTCGAGGACGTGATAAATCAGCGAGCAGATTTCGGCGAACAGGACGCGGGATTTGTTTTTGATTTTGTCGATGCGGTCGTTGTATTGGCCGACTTCGAGAAAGCGGGTTTGCATCCAGAGCAAGCTCATTTGATTTTCGGCCAGCGTCCGGCTTAGCACATTGGCGGCGATGCCGCAGTCTTTCGGCCAGATTGGTGCGGCATTCGCAATATCTCGATACCAGGGGTAGCCTTTGAGCGAATCGACACAGGCCGGGCTAAGCAGGCTGAGCAAATCCAGTGTTGTTTGGGATTGGCGGAAAGAGTGCAGGGGGGTGTCCTGCTGTGCGAGGGTATTCATTGCTGCCAGCACGGTTCGCAGGAGATGGTCGAGGCCCTTGCTGCCAGCGTGGGCTTTTTTGCTGTCGTTGATGAGCAGGCGGCCGGCCTGTTTCTTTTTGTCTTTGGTTACGGCTTTGTGGAGAACTTCCCACAGGTCGGCCTTGAGGAGATTTTGCGGGATAGAAAACGCGACGCCGGAAACGACCAGCGGGCCCAATAAAGGTCCGTAACCGGCTTCATCGATTCCAACCAAGATGGCCATTGGTTCCCCGTCTTATTCCGGCCAAATGCCTGTGAAGACTTCTGTGGCCGGGCCGGTCATATAGACGCAGTTGTCCACGCTGGACCAATTTAGTTCCAGCTCGCCGCCGGGAAGATGGGCGGTAACGACCCGTCCGCACCGTCCGGTGAGAAAACCTGCGACAGCGCAGGCGCACGCTCCGGTGCCGCAAGCCAGCGTAATACCGCTGCCGCGTTCCCAGGTGCGCATCGTAAATTCCCGTGGGCCGTTGGCTTTGACAAAATGGACATTAACCCGCTCAGGGAACAGCGGGTGGTGTTCAATCAATGGGCCGACGACAGATAAGTCAATGGCGCCGAGGTCCTCGCAGAAAAAAACCGCATGCGGGTTGCCCATGGAAACGCACGTCATATTGAGTTCCTGCCCTGCAAGCTGGAGCGGGATATTGACAACCTGATCGATATCGAGGGCAACGGGGATTTTCCGAGCTTCCAGAATGGGCTGTCCCATATTGACACACACGCGGACGACTTTGTTATCGCGGCCAACATCCAGGCCGAGGGTCAAAATCCCGCGTCCCGTTGCAATGCGGAGCGAGTAGGGCATCGTTGCCATGCCGGGAATGGAAAACTCGGTATTGGCATGGGCCAGGTTATGGTCATAGACGTATTTGGCGACACAGCGGATGCCGTTGCCGCACATTTGCGACTCGGAGCCGTCAGCGTTGAACATTCGCATTTGTGCATCAGCCTGCTTTGAGGGGCAAATTAGAATCAAGCCGTCAGAACCTACGCCGCGATGGCGGTCGCTGAGGGTGACGGCTAACTGTGCCGGGTTGTTTACGGTCTGCTGGAAGCAATTGACATAGACATAGTCATTGCCCAGGCCGTGCATTTTGGTAAATTCCATAGTTTGTTCCTGCAATTCTGATTTTGCTAAAATCTATGTGAATAATAGCCTATCAAGTGGCGAAAAGCAAGGGAAAAAAGTGGACGAATTGCGGCGGATAATGCTAATTTCGGGCGATTTTGTTTTCCGAGCCTTCCAGCAGGCGTTTGATGTTTTCGGCGTGGCGGGCGATGACCAGCAGCGGCATCAGAATAGCGACGATATACAATGGCCACAATTGGGCAAATTGCCAGTTCGACACAGCCAATGTAAGGATAGTCAGGGCGATGGGAAATATGATGGCCGCGAGGATAGAGGCCAGCGAGACATAGCGCGAAATCAGAAAAACGATAATCCACACTGCGAATGTGATTAGTCCACAAATGGTGTAGTAAGGCCATAGCCCCAGGATAACGCCAAGGCTTGTGGCGACGCCTTTGCCGCCTTTAAAGCCCAGATAAATGGGGAAGACGTGTCCGAGCACCGCTGCACAACTGACACCCAACCAGAGCGATAGCTGGCCGGTTGTTGGGTTGGTGTCGGTAAGGCCGAAAGCAGGAACCAGCAGCATTGGGATTAAGCCTTTGGCAACGTCAAGAGCGAAACAGGTGTAGCCGAGTTTTTTGCCGAGAGTTCGCATCACGTTGGTCGCCCCGATATTGCCGGAGCCGACTTTGCGAAGATCGATGCCTTGTGCACGGGCAATCAGCAGGCCGAATGGAACGGCGCCGAGAAAATACGCAACGATTGTTAAGATAATAAAATATCCTATCATAGGATGATTAACCTTTCTTTTGGGTTAGGATTATATCATACAAATGCCGGAGTTGTCCAACATGTCTTGTAATGGAAACCTGTTCTTTCAGATTGTCATGCCGGATAGCTTCGACGCAG
>CAZVXR010000321.1:0-10565 GCA_964630865.1 uncultured Pirellulales bacterium
CGAAGCGCCGGACGAGTTGATCAAGTAAGCTCAAATATTAAAACCAATAAGGTAAAAGCGAACTGTGACTGGATAAACAGGATTAAAAAAAGAAGTCAGGATTCAGGAGGCAGAAGCCAGAAGTGGAATTTTGCTGTTTTATTTTTTTACCATGAAGCCCATGAAGCTCATGAAGAAAAAAGAATAGATAGAAAAAAATCTTCCTGTTCTTCCTGCTCTTCATGGTAAAATATTATCTGTGAAATTGCGGTTTCAAAACTGAAAATGGAAAATTGAAAATGGAAAACAGAGAGCGTATTGCGATCATTTTGCGGATGCTTGTGGGCAAAACCGGCCGGTATCCGCTGGTGCGGTTTGTCGGCAGCGCAGATGCTGCGTGCAGCGAGTGTGTCAAGGTCAGCTTGCCGAAAGATTATACAGAAGAAGCTGAGATGGAATGCCTGTCGAAAGCGGTTAGACTCAAAGCCGACAGTGTTCGTGCGGTTTGCGTTGAAGGTGTCGGCCGGTTTGAAATGACACCGGTTTCGGATATCGCCGGCCGGGCGGCGGGCAAGATTGCGGTTGTTACCGGCGCAGCCCAGGGCTTTGGGCTGGAAATCGTGCAGGATTTGGTCGGGCAGGGGGCGTTTGTCGCCTTAGCCGATATCAATGAGGCCGAGACGTGCAAGCAGGCCGAACTGCTGCAAAAACAATATGGGGCCAATCGGGCGATGGCGATAACGATGAATGTTACCGACCGGGCTTCGATTGCCGCGGCGATTGACCGTGTTGTCGCTCACTATGGCGGGCTGGATGTGTTTATTTCCAACGCCGGCGTGCTGAAAGCGGCCAGTGTTAAGACCCAGCCGGAAAAGGATTTCGATTTTGTAACCGCGGTTAATTACAAGGGCTATTTCCTGTGTACGCAGATTGTTGCGCCGGTACTTGCCTTGCAGCATAAGGTCGAACCGAGCTATATGAGCGATATAATCCAGATCAATTCCAAGTCGGGGCTGGTCGGCTCCAACCGCAACGGCGCCTATGCCGGCGGCAAATTCGGCGGTATTGGGCTGACCCAGTCGTTTGCCCTGGAGCTGATTGAAGATGGCATTAAGGTTAATTCCATCTGCCCAGGCAATTTCTTCGATGGTCCCCTGTGGTCCAATCCGGATAATGGGCTGTTTGTGCAGTATCTGCGAACCGGCAAAATTCCCGGCGCCAAAACCATCGAAGATGTCAAGCGTGCGTATGAGTCTAAAGTGCCGATGGGACGCGGCTGCACGACGCCGGATGTGATGACGGCGGTGTATTATCTCATGGACCAAAAATATGAAACCGGGCAGGCCATACCCGTTACCGGCGGCCAGGTCATGCTCCATTAAGCATGCAAGCTTGATTGAATTTAAAATTACAGTGGGAAGAAATTAAAAGTCAAAAATTAAAAATCAAAATGACAATGTAAAATTCAAAACGAGACAAAGGTGTGGTAGGGTCTAACAAAGTTAACCATTGTGATTTTGCTGATGAGCGGCCTGCTGTTTCTATTTGATTTTTAATCTGTAATTTTGCTTTTTGATGTTTTATTTTTGATTTAATTCCCTGATTCAGATGAAATCGAAAATAAGGATAAAACGATGGAACACAGAATACCTTCGATCCAGAACGCCATTCAGTTGGTTGGCGCCGATCAGCTCAAACGTAATACGGAAAAGCCGGTTTATACGCCGGGGCCTTATCAGATTTTAGCCCGCGTTGAAGCCGTGGGCTTGTGCTTTTCGGATTTAAAACTGCTCAAGCAATTCGATAAGCATGTCCGAAAGTCGCCGGTTCTTTCCGGGATTGCCCCGGCTGTTCTGTCGGAGATTCCCAGCTACAAACCCAACAGCGAGCCGACTGTGCCGGGACATGAGGCGTTCTGTACGATCATGGCCGTTGGCGCTAAAGTTCAGCGGCATCAGGCAGGTCAGCGTGTGCTGGTGCAGACGGATTACCGCTGGCTTAAAACCGCCGAGTCAAATTCCGCATTTGGATACAATTTCGAAGGCGCTTTGCAGCAGTATGTGCTGATGGATGAGCGTGTCATTGTCGATCCGGTCAGGAATGAAAGCTTCCTGATTCCGGTCGATAAAAAGACCAGCGCTTCGTCGATAGCGTTGGTCGAACCATGGGCCTGCGTGGAAAGCTCATATATCACCGAAGAACGCAATACCATGCTCGTCGGCGGACGGCTTTTGGTTGTCGCTGATTCCGGCAGGAACATCGAAGGCGTCAAAGATAGTTTTTCGCCCGATGGAAAACCTTCGCAGGTTACGGCGCTGTGTGCCGACAATAACCAATACAAGGCAATTGACTCGCTGGGAATGAAAACAGGCCGCGTTGGCACCCTCGACGAATTGCCCAAAGAAGCCTTCGACGATATCGTCTATTTTGGCTCGCGAAAAGAATCAATTGATGCATTAAATGACAAGCTGGCGGCGCATGGCATTATCAATATCGTGCTGGGCGGGCAAAAGATCGGCCGGGATGTCTCGGTTGGTGTCGGCCGCACGCATTACGGGATGACCCGCTGGGTCGGCACGGTTGGCAATAGCGCTGCCGAAAGCTATCGGCATATTCCCGCCATCGGCGAAGTCCGCAAAGGCGACAGGGCGATCATTATCGGTGCCGCAGGACCGATGGGGCAGATGCACACGATCCGCCTGGTTTGTTCGGGCGTCGAGAATCTGTCGGTAGTCGGGACGGATTTTGACGATGAACGACTGGCTTCGCTTGGGCAGAAAGCTGACGGATTAGCCAAAGAACGCGGCGTTCAATTGTCGCTGATCAATTCACAGAAAAATCCGGTCAAGGACAAATTCAGCTACTTTGCGATTATGGCTCCGGTTGGGGCCCTGGTTGCACAGTCGGTCAAAGACAGTCTGCCCGGCGCACTGATTAACATCTTCGCCGGCATTCCGGCCTCCGTGAAACAGGACATGGATTTGGATACCTACATTGCCAACCGCTGTTTTATGTTCGGTACCAGCGGCTCGCGGCTGTCGGATATGATGATTGTGCTGAAAAAGACACTGTCGGGTCAGTTGGATACGGATTGTTCGGTCGACGCGGTCAGTGGAATAGCTGGAGCCATTGACGGCATCCGCGCGGTAGAAAATCGCGCCATGGCGGGCAAGATTATCGTCTATCCGCAATTAAAAGAGCTGCCGCTGACCCCGCTGGCTAAGCTGAACGAAAAATTCCCAACCGTTGCCCAAAAGCTCAAAAACGGCATCTGGACGCACGCTGCCGAAGATGAGCTGCTCAAGCTGGCTCGCTGACGCAAACGGAGAGAAACGATATCGGTTCAGTCGCGATTTTATCGCTGGTGGAGCAGGATGCTCTGTTTGCGGTAATGATGGGGTGCGATACCGACGATTTTTTTGAACATGCGTGAAAAATAGTATTCGTCTGAGCAGCCTACTTTTTGGGCGATTTGATATAAGGTATC
The DNA here is from genome assembly GCA_964630865.1 of uncultured Pirellulales bacterium. Taxonomy (GTDB): domain Bacteria; phylum Planctomycetota; class Phycisphaerae; order Sedimentisphaerales; family Anaerohalosphaeraceae; genus Anaeroglomus. Next base: position 3,467 of record CAZVXR010000321.1, read on the forward strand.
ATGGGTGGTCAGGAGAAATTTCTGCGATTCCTCCACGCGCCTTTTGTTGATGTACTGAATAGGGGATATTCCCATCAGTTTGCTGAAGAGATTCGAAAAGTAGGTTGGATTAAGTCCTACGATTTCCGCAAGCTCGTCGTTGGTGATCGGGCAGCTGAGATTATCATGGATATGTTCAAAGACCGGTCCAAATCGCGTCAGCGCATGCAGGGTATTATTGATTTGAGGCTGATGATATTCTTTGAAAAACGCTGAAAGAATCAATCGCAGTAAGGCGTTGGTCTCAATCAGATTGCTTGGCGATTTTTCTGAATCCAGCAGGTTGGCACGGTCGAGCATTTTTTTATAGATAGGTTTATTGGCATCGTATTCGAGCAGTTCCCGTCCGGGATTCAGTTCCAAAAGCCGGTCTAACAGTGCCGGGGTGATCTGGTGTCGATTTCCGTCAATCTGAAAGTCGCAGCTGAAAATCGAAAGAATGTCTAAGCCCGTTGGCATCCGGCCGGTAAAGTGAATATAGTAATGGCAGAGCTGCTCAGGGCAGAACATATTGACCGTTGTGTAACAGGGAATAAGGTACAGGTTTCCCGGGCATAATGGGTAGGTATGGCCGTGGTGTTCAATTGTACCATAACCGCTGGTAAGGTAATAAATTCTCGAATAGGGGTTGTTGACGTTTCGATAGCTCCACTCTTTGCCGACGGTGTGGAGTTCTATGTTTAAGATGTTGATGTCGAGATTGTCTAATATATTTTTCAGGCCGAACATAATCTCCAGTTTAACATAAATCTGTAAAATGTCCATCAAAAACTAAAAATAGGACATTGTTTTTGCTGCATTTTTAAGTAGACTATCAGGGTCTATATAAGAGTCCTAAAAAACGATTATTCAGGAGAAAAATGATGGCAAATAGTGCAAAAGCAGTGTGTCTTCAGGACATTAAAAAAGCAACTCCCAAAACCCCGGTCATTGGCGTTTTTTCGCCGTGTGATCCGCGCATTGACCAGGCCAGCCGGAAGCGTTCGCAGAATATCATCGCGATGGTCGCCGAGACCATCAGCGGTCAGGTCGTCATGCCCGATAAGACGCCGGTTCCGGTGGTCTACTCCTCGGTACTGGTTGACAGCGAAGCCCAGGCGGACGTCGTCGCACAGCAGTTTCGGCAGGCGGGCGTTAATGTCCTGGTGTGCGCCCCGGATACCTGGGCGTTTCCACAACTGACCACCATCTCTCTGCTTCAGCAGTTTCCCAAAGATACGCCGATCAATATCACCTGCGGCAACAGCGGTCCAAAGCCCGGCGTTGTCTATGCTCATGCCTTGGCTGGCGCCATCAGCCAATATGGCAAAATGGTGCATCTTAATGTCGGCAACTGGGCCGATACCGGAATGAATCCGGTGATGACCCCACCGACGGCGACCGCCCTGATTGATTGGTGCTATGCCGCGGCTGCGACGGTTTCACTCAAGGGTCGCCGCGTGATGATCTTCGGCCACGACTCGATGGGTATGGAAACGGCTCTGGCTCATATCCTCCCGACTCGCAACACATTTGGGCTGGAAATCACCCGTTTGGATATGAAGCTGCTGGCTGATATGCTCACAAAGGGTGCTTATGACAAAAAGGAACTCAAAGACCTTCGCGGCTGGATTGACAGCACCATCGGCAAACGGCTGGAGCTGAAGACCGACGCTGACAGCGAGCGGTTTAATACCAGTCTGGCGATGTATCTGATTAACCGGGATTTGATGAAAGACCTCAACGCCGTTGGCGGCGGCTTTATGAGTCAGCTCGAATGGGGCAGCGATCCGCGCGGTATTCCGCTGCCGGTTGCCGATGCGATGGAATCGATGTTCAATAGCACGTTTGACCACAATGGCCCCAAGGCTCCGTTGCCGTATGCCACCGAAGCGGATGTGCAGGGACTGCTGACGATGCTATTTATGACCTACCTCAGCGGCGGCAATCCTCCATTGTTTATGGATTTCCGCAAGGTCTGGGAAGGATGGGAAATTGAAGCTCTGGCCAAAAAACTCGGCGTTAAGGTTAGTCCCAAAGCCGACTATATCCAGAAGGGTCTGGTTGATGGCGACAATTCCGGCAGCGCAGCTTTTGACTGGGCGGCCAAACCCGGCACCTCTATCAAAGATATTCTCAAAGGCATCTCGATGCCTCTGGCCGATTCGGGTTATTTCCCCGGCGGCGGCAACAGCGTAACTTTTATGACTCCCGAAGGGATCGAAGGCATCGCCGGTCGTATGGCGTACAGCAGTCTGAATAATAAATTCAGCCTGATCTGGGATCAGGCCTATACCACCAGCGTTCCTGCCAAACTGGGCAAGGCGATGTGTGATCTGACGACCCCGACCTGGCCGCATACGTTTGTCGTGCCGAAATATGCCAGTATGGTCGAGTACAAGCAGTATGCCCCTGCCAACCACTTCCACATGACCTGGAATCTGCCGGTATCGCGGCTGCAGTATTGGATGGATTTAGCCGGCGTTCTCAGCACCACCCCCTGGGCGGCTCGTCCGAAGTTCGTCGAAGGTGTCGACCGTCCCTCGCCGTTGATCTACCTGCTCAATGGCGGCGAAGACAACTACAAACGCTTGTCATAACGCGTGCTCATGGCAAAAAAAATAAGAGACTGCGGCTATCTGGCCGCTGTCTCTTTTTTGTTGTCTGTAGTCATACCGGGCGATGGACGTATCGGTATCTATAGTATTTCCGGCACCGGCTCAATAAGTATGTGTTTTGTCTGTAAATACCGGGTCGTTCGGCGTTTTTGCTCAATGTCGTCATAAACATTTTGCACCTGTTTTGGCGTTAGCTCCAGCGTTGGGGCGACTTGTTCGACGGAACAGTTGTGATTTTTTGCCCACAGACACAGGTCCATTTTTTCATAAGGCAGAGAAAAGTAGAATTCTTCCTGCGATTGCGGCATCGAGTAGGTGTCGGTTGTCGGCGGGCGCGAGCAGATTTCGTCCGGCAGTCCCAGATGGCGCGCCATGCGATACACTTGCGTTTTATATAAATGCGCAATGGGTTTAATGTCCGCCAGGCCGTCTCCGCCTTTGACGAAAAAGCCCTGATCGTATTCAAGCCGGTTGGGTGTACCGGCGACAGCGTAGTTAAGCCGGTCGGCATGGTAATACTCAAGCGTCTTACGGGTGCGCTGCTTAAAGTTAGTTGCGGAAACAATACCGAGATAGGCGTCTGCGGGCAGCCGTTTTTGGATGGTTGTCCCATCCGGGCGCTGGGCGATGACAGTAAAGAAACGAAACTGCTGCGTGTCTGTAACCGAGGGCAGGACGATTTTGCATTTCCAGTTATCGCTAAATTCGGGAATGACTGTGCGAATCGCATCGTTACGTCGGCGGTAGCAGCCAAAGGCGTCTAATATCGAGCTGATATTCTCTTCAGCATAACGGATTTGCAGATGTTCGGCCAGCATTGTGCTCAGACGCAGAGTGTCCTCGCCGGAGTCCCGTTCGGGCATCAGTAAGCCCAAAACGCGATCTCTGCCGATGGCGTGAACGCACAAAGCCGCAGTCGTCGAGCTGTCGATGCCGCCGGAAAGTCCCAGGACGATGCCCTGACGTTTGAGCGGGTTTTTTAATGCCGCCCGAATGACGGCGCCGATTCGATCCGCCTCTGCGGCGTAATCGATATTTAGCACATCAAATGAAACTTGACCTGAGGGACTCATTGAAATTGCTCCTGTTCTTTAAGTGTTTTCTTGTCGATTTTACCATTGAAAGTTTTGGGCAATTCGGATAGAAACTGCACCATTTTGGGAACCATAAAATTTTCCATATTCTGTGTAGCGAATAGCAAAATGTCGGCCTCGGTCAGCATAGAGCCGGCCTTTCTGACCACAAATGCCTTTGGGACTTGCCCTAAGATCGGGTCGGGGATGCCGAGTACTGCTGCTTCGACCACGCCGTCGATCCGCAGCAGGACATTCTCGACCTCTTTGGGGCTGACCCGTTCGCCGCGCGTTTTAATCATGTCGTCTTTTCGGGCGACAAAGTATAAATATCCTTCGTGGTCACGTTTGAATAAATCGCCGGTATAAAGGAGTCTTTGGCCGGGGAGTTTCCCGGGACGAAATATTTTGGCAGTCAATTCAGGGTCTTTCCAGTAACCGGGCATTACATTGACTCCGCTGACAACCATTTCGCCAGTCTGGCCGTTGGATAATTCATTTCCATTTTCATCCACAATCGATAACTGGCAGCCCGGAATTGCTATGCCCACTGAATCGGGACGGATATCAATCTGTTCCGGCGGCAGATAGCAGGTTCGGACGCACTCGGTTAGGCCGTGCATCGGGATGATTTTGACATTGGGCCAGAGTAATCGCATCTTGCGGCTATGTTCCGAGGCAAGAGCCGCTCCGGCGCTGGTAATTAGCCGCAACGAACTAAAGTCGTATGCCGCCAGATCGTTCAGATTAAACAGCATAGCCGCCACCGTAGGAACGATAGGAAAGACCGTTACCTGGTAGTCGGCGACTTTTTTGAGAATATCGTGAAGATACACAAACGATTTTTCGAGGATAACCGTCCCGCCGAACATCGTGCTCATCAGGATTTGGTACAGGCCGTAACCGAACGAAAGAGACAGGACATTCAAAACGACATCATTTGATGAACTTTCAAGATAGCTGATGATGCTTTTGGATACGGCGACCATCTTCTCATGCGGCTGCATGATGGCTTTCGGCTCTCCGGTAGAGCCGGAGGTATAAATCAGGGCGGCTAAGTTGTCGCCGGTGATCTGCGGACGCTCTTGCCGGGCTGGCGGATTTTGCAGGAGACTGTCCCAATGCACGGATGGCGCTGACGTGGCAATTACTTCAGGTAAAGCCGGACTGGGATGAACCCAGATTGTCTTTGGTTTAATGTGAGCCCTGTTGATTGCTTCCAGAACAATGCGAGCTTTGGATGTGTGGGAAATCAATATATTAGCTTCAGCATTGTTGAGAATATAAGCCAGTTTTTCCGCTTTAAGCGAGGTGTTGAGAATGATAAAAACTCCGCCTGCTTTGAGCGTGCCGTATAAGCTGATTACGGATTCGATACAGTTGTCCATAAAGATGACAACACGGTCTTGCGGTTTTAATCCGAACGACAGGAGTGTGTCGGCCAGTGTATTACTCTGCTGGTCAAGCTGCCGATAGGTGATGGCTTGACCGGCGCAGAGGATCGCTGTCTTGTCCGGCGATATCCGGGCAGTTGTGTTTAACCATTCGTGAACCAGTGGCGAGTCAAACATTTTAAAAATTCTTAGTCCGATTATCAATGAATACCGTTATTTTATCGCAGATATCATTGTGAGCAACGGGTTTTTCAATAAAATAATGATGCAGAAGCTGCGTAGAGAGAATCCCAACCAGTGCCATGCTGTCAACTTCGGATGCGGTATCGGATGCGTTCAATTTTGCGATCAGGCGGGCAGTCTTGGCCGGATCAAATAACCCTGTCTTGCGGATCGCCGCATCGCTGAGCATTTCCGTATGTTCCTCAACACCGGTTTTCAGCAGTGTCTGGACAATCGGTGCTCGATACGGATGTTTGGGGCGGTTGAGAATTTCCTGGGGCAATATATCGGCAAAGACTTTTTTGAGCAGGAATTTTTCCTTGAGTCCAAGGACTTTCCAGCACGTCGGGATGGAGGCGGTAAACTCCATCAGGCGATAGTCGAGGAACGGCAGGCGGATTTCGACCGAATTAGCCATCGCAACCCGGTCACCCTGCGAAGACAGCAGATAATTGGATAAGAAGAGATTGCTTTCTAGATATTGGGCTTTGCTGAAATAATCCCATGCGCCGAACTTGTCCGGCAATTTCCCCAAGAGTTCCGAATAGGGGTCATATCCGGCGATTTGTTCATTGAGGTTTTCAGAGAAAAACAGTCTTGTTCGGCGGGTGTTATCCCAGCGAATCAGGTGCGAAAATAGCGGATTGTCGGGGGAATCAATCCCTTTTGTGAAGAATGAAATCATTGCCTTTTGGGCTTTGGGGTCTTTGAAGATGTAAGGGTGGAGATGGCCGATCAGTGCCGCTCGCTGCGGGGAGCCGGGGAAACGAGATAGGCTTCGCCTCAGCTTGGTTTCGCGGAAGATGTCATAGCCGCCGAAAAATTCATCCGCCCCTTCGCCGGTCAGGACGACCTTAATTCCGGCATTGCGAACGGTTCTGGAAAGCAGATATAGCGGCACAGGTCCCGTTCGAAGCTGGGGTTTTTCTGCGGCAATCAGTGTGTCTTTGAAAGCGTTGCCGATAAGCTGGTTGGTTGCCAGAAGCTCGGTATGGCGGACCCCCAGACGCTTGACCATAAGCTGCTGGTGATCGCCCTCGTCGAAGTCCGCCTCTTCAAAGCGAATGCTGAAAGTGTTGACCTGGCTGTCGAAATCCCGAACGACACGGGCGGTAATGCCGGACGAATCCAGACCGCCGGATAGGTAGCAGCCGACGGGAACATCCGCCCGCAAACGCAGACGGATAGCGTCGTGCAGCAGGCTGCTGGCTTGTTCGACCAATTCCGGCAATGGTTTGGACGATTTTTCTGAATGCGAGCAGAACGGAATCTGCCAGAATTGTTTTGTGGATAAATGCCCATTTTTGATCGTCATTGTACAGCCGGGAGGAAGCTCAAAAATGCCATCAAAGGCGGTTTTTCCCGGCAGTGTTGTCCAGAATGTAAATATCTGTTCTAAAGCAATCGGGTCAAGCTGCCGCGGAATTTCCGGCAGAGTAAAGATCGCCTTGATTTCCGAGGCGAAGATGAATCGATTGTGATGGATGGTATAATGCAGCGGGCGTATCCCGATGCGGTCGCGAGCGACAAAAAGCTCTCGTTTTTGACTGTTCCAGATGGCAAAGGCAAACTGGCCGTTGAAGTGGTGGACACAGTCAGGGCCGAATTGTTCGTAAGCGTGCAGAATGGTTTCGGTATCGGAATGTGTGTAAAAGCGATGACCTTTGTCGACAAGCTGCGGGACCAATTCTTTGTAGTTAAAAATCTCGCCGTTAAAGATAAGCCATAGTGTTTTATCTTCATTATGCATCGGCTGTGATCCGCCGGAAAGGTC
>CAZVXR010000322.1:0-17398 GCA_964630865.1 uncultured Pirellulales bacterium
AATATGAAATTGTGCCGTATGGACGTGTTCTGTCGGGGTCATCGGCATCATCGTTACCTCGCCGGAATGGCTGCAATGGATCGCAAACAGAAGATTCTGTTCAAAATGCGGATAATCCGAACCCAAAAAACTGATAACATAGTCGTATTCGAAAAAGGTCTGAATCAGCCTGGTATTGTCTTCCAGTGCGAAATCTTCCGGTGATTCGAACAGGCGATGCATCGGAAGCAATTCCATGGAACGGACACGGTCGATGGTGGTGCGGGCGGGATAAAAGCTGGTGTATTCTGTCCGTCCGATCAGGTCGATTTGATGGAGTCCCAGATTTTTTTTGACAAATGCCGCCAGCGGCAGTGTCAGAACGCAGTCGCCAATGGCTCCGGGTTGAATAAAGGCAGCTTTTTTAATTTCTTTGTCGAAGTTCAGTTGTCGCAGCGGGTTCATCGTTTCTCCTCCGATAGGGCTTTTTCAATCCAGCCGCCTCCGGCAACGCGCAGCCCCTGGTCAGTTTCAATGTAAACTACTGCTGCCTGTCCGGGAGTGATCGCCGACATAGGCTCAGTAAAACGGATTTCCACTTCGTCGCCCTGCGGATATACCTGAGCCGAACAACCGCGATGATTATACCGGATTTTAACAAACGCTGCGAATGGTTCGGTTGGGATGTCTATCAGCCAGTTGAATTCTCTGGCGATAAGGCGCCACGACAACAGGTCATTTTTTGCTCCCAGAACAACCGTGTGGGTTTGCGCATCGAGCCCGACAACATACGCCGGATCGCCCAGAGCGATACCCAGCCCGCGCCGCTGGCCGATGGTAAAGCGGAAAATGCCCTCATGCTGTCCGAGGACTTTGCCGTGTTTATCGACGACTTGCCCCGGATGACAAATCTCCGGGCAAAGTTCAGCAAGCAGCCTGGCGTAATCGTTGTCCGGGATGAAGCAGATTTCCTGCGAGTCGGATTTTTCACTAACGTGCAGTCCGAGTTTGGCGGCGATCTGGCGGGTGTGATCTTTGGTCAGTTCCGACATCGGCAGCAGCAGATGTTTTAGAACCTCTCGATTTATCATCGACAGAACATATGACTGGTCTTTTTTTTGATCCGTGGACTGATACAGACCGGCCTCGTTGCCAAGATGAACAACTCTGGCATAGTGTCCAGTGGCAATCAAGTCGGCGCCATGTGCTTTGGCATAATCCCAGAGCTTGCCGAACTTCATCAGCCGATTGCACAATACGCACGGGTTGGGCGTTCGCGCCTGCCGATATTGGTTCATAAAGTAATCGAGGATGACTTTGAACTCTTTGCGGAAATCCAGCACGCTCAGTTCAATGCCGAGTGTGTCACAAACACGCTGCGCATCGGCCTGTGCCGACTGGGCGGCATCGTGGGTAATCATAAATACACCGCAGCAGTCATAGCCTTTTTCCAGCAGCAGGGCGGTACTGACAGCGCTGTCAACACCCCCGCTGACGGCGACAAATGCTTTGCCGGAGCCACTCATATCGCCCATCCTGTTTTCACTAAAACCGACAAACTTACTCTTTCTTTTGAAAGATGCCTTTGATCGCATCGCCGGCTTTTTTGCCCACGTCGCCTGCGCCTTTCATGATGCCTTTGCCTGCTTCACCGACACCTTCAAGAGCTTTTTGGCCGGTTTCAAGGACTTGCTTGCCGGCTTCCATCGCGTCTTTGCCGATGGAATCAACCATATCGAGCGGCAGCAGGTCTTTGCCCTGTTTGGCGATGCCGTTGGCAATGGCTTTGAGGATTTTGCTGGTTAGTTCTGCCGCATTAATGGGTTTATCGCCGAGATCGTTCATGACGATAGGATCCAGTTTAATAGTAACAGTATCCGCCTTGCCCGGAATCGGCAGCAGTTTTGCGCTGACTTCGACGCCATTGATGACCAGTTCTTTGATAACCACTTTTTTGCCGGGGGCTTCTGTTTTGGTTTCCGGAGCGGGTGTTGTACCGGGTTCGGATTTCGGCAGGTTATTGAGGATTTCGTGCAGGTTGTTTTGTGTCAGTGTTTTTTGTTCGAGGGTCAACTGAATATTATCCAACTGAACTCTTTTAATCTCGATGGTATCGCTCATCAGACTTTTGATATTGAGTGCGACAGAAGCTTTGCCGAGTTTTACAAAGTCCGGGTGCTTATAGCCGGATGGATTCTTGATATCCAGTCCGGTCATCTCAAAAGTTCCGCCCAGCAGTGACAGATTGACGCTCTGAACGCTGACGGGGGTTTTCATCGCCATGGTTCCGCCGGATTCAATGCCGACCTTGATGGCCTTGTTGCCGAAGACGGTGAACAGGACCGCCGCCAGCACAATCAAGGCGACGACGACGATACCGAGGATGGACAGAATTTTTTTCAACGGGTTTTTCATGAGTTTCTCCTTTCGTGAGCCTATTGGCTTCCTAATAGTTCCTTTTGCACATCGTAGCCCAGGTTACGGGCTTTCAGTGCGTATTTTCGAGCTGACGTTTTATCTCCGCTGAGATAATAACAGACTGAAATGCCGTTATTAAAAGACCCATTTTGCGGATCCAGCGCCAGTGCCGCCTGATATGCCTCAATTGCCTTATCATACTGTTTCATGCGGACGTACGCAACCCCCAGGTTGTGATGCAGGTCGGCATTGTTTGGAGTCTGCCGGATTGCTCCCAAGTAGCTTTCAACCGCCTCTTTGCTCTTGTCCTGCTTAAGATACGCATTGCCCAGATTCTGCAATGCCGCCGTATGGGAAGGCTCCAGTTCCAAAATCTCCCGATAGGCCGCAATTTCCTCATCGGTTCGGTTGAGGTTGTTTAGAACCATTGCCTGTCCAAACCACGCGCCCGTATCATTTTGGTTGATAGACAAAGCCTGCTTGAATTGTTCCATGGCCGCCGGATAATCTTTCTGGTCGACGCTTAGATACCCCAGTTCGGTATAAATTCCGGGCAGCATCGAATTGATCCGAAGCGCTTTTTCAAAGGAATTCCGTGCGTTGCCGGCATCGCCGAGCTTGCGATAAAGCTGCCCAAGATATAAGTGATTTAGTGCGTCTTCGGGCTTTAATGCCGCCGCCGCCCGCATCTGGGAAAGGGCTTTTTGGGGCTGCCCAAGCCCCTCGTAGGCTTGTGCCAGATTGCGATAGGCGTCGATAAAGTCAGGCTTTAAATCAAGCGATTGCAGATATAAATTTTTAGCCCGTTCAAAAAGTCCCAGTTGGAGATACGCGTTGCCCATATTATTTAAATTAGTCGCATCTCTGCCGAGAATGGTCAGCGACGCCTGATATTGGTCAATGGCGTCATTGGGGCGTTTAAGCCGCAGCAGAACATTGCCCAGATTGGTGTGCGCTTCTGCCAGCGAGGGATTGATCAGGACTGCCTTAGTCAGGTAGTCATAGGCATAATCCAACTGCCCCCGTTCGGTATAGCAATTGCCCAGGTTATTAAAAAAGCAGCCAAGCGTTTGTTTTTGAGTCAGGTTCTTGAAATACAGCGACCGCTCGCTCATAGGGGGCTTAAATTTTTCGAGATAGTGTTTGTCATCTGCAATGCCGCCGCCGGAGGTCGTTTCGATGTTAAATTGCCTTTGTCCATCATCGTAGCGTACAAAAAAATGCCCCGGCACAACCACGCCATAGACGGGCAATCCAATGCGTTCGGCAATCGATAAATACAGCATTGACAGGCTCAGACAATAGCCCGTTTTCCGCTCGAGAACGCGATGCAAAAATAAATCTTCCGGGTTGTCAGCAGTGCTGAGCGATTTGAATTTGAGTTCATTAAAGAGGTAATCGTTGATTACCTCAATGGCCCTGAAATCGGGCTGGAGTCGTTTTTTTTCTAATCGCGACAAAATTTCCTCGGCCATAGTGTCAATTTGTCCCCGATAGGCGGCGGGGGTTTTATTAGCTCCCCATTCTCGCGACAATACCAGCGCCGCCGTGGCCAAATCGATTTCGTTGTCCGATAGACGCAGTACCCCTTCAATTGAGGTCATATAGCGACCGCGTTTGTCTTCGTTGGCAAGGGCGCCGCATACGCTGGATGCGACCATCGCTAAGTATATCCCGACGAAGACGAGTTTATGCTGATTTATCATTTCTGTTAGCGTCCGTTAATCCAAGTAGATTTTGTATCCGATCTGAAGACAGCCCCTCGACGCAAATTTGTTTAACCGGGCTGGTATGCCCCAATGTAATACTGACAGCATTTTTTCGCACGTCCAGTATTTTCGCCAGGTATGCCGTCAGGCAGTCGTTGGCTTTGCCTTTTTCGGGCGCAGCTGCGATTTTGATTTTCACCATCGGTCCGATGACTCCGGCAAGCTGTGTCCGGGAACTGCCCGGAATAACTTTGACGGTAAATTGTACGCCCTGTTTGGTATCGGTAAATGAAACCATAATTTATGGATTACACATTTTCCCGCAGATTCTGGCCGACGGAAAATTGAATATACCGTTCGATTTGCCCTGCTAATTCACCTAATGCGCCAATTTGGAAATCTTCATAATGTCCAGCAAGAAATTCACCATTCATTGCTTTTTTAAAAGTACGAACCCGCACGATCGGAATCGATTTCGAAAGGGATGAAAAGCTGCTGTTTTTATGCTCTTTCAGCTCCACCCGCCATTCCTCGCTGATAAAAACAAGGCTGCTGCCCGTATAAACCGCGGTCGGAAAATAATCGTATAAAAGCTTTAGTATATCCATATATTGAGCTTTCTTTGATCTCAATTTTATATCGGCATTTATTGTGCAGACAAGTGAAATTATACCCTGATCTGCCGTTTACCGCAAGCTGCCTGTCAAATCGGAAATACGCTCGATACCGTGCCGGAGGCAATAGGCCTTTATTCCATCGAGTATTTTGACAGAAGTTGTCGGGTCGTTAAAGGTCGTTGTCCCAATAGCAACAGCCGCGGCGCCGGCGATCATAAATTCCAGCGCATCGGATGCGGTGCGGATGCCACCCAGCCCCAAAATTGGGATACCGGCTGGTTTTCCAACCGCCTGATATACCCGATTGACTAAATAAACTGCGATAGGTTTGATGGCCGGCCCGCTCAGGCCGCCGGTGCGATTCGATAGTACGGGTTTTCGGGTTTCGGTATTGATAACCATCGCGGTAAATGTGTTAATCAAGCTGAGAGCATCTGCTCCGCCATTGACTGCCGCTTGAGCCGTTGCGGTAATATCTGTAACCGCGGGCGTCAGTTTCACCATTAACGGTTTTTTGCCGGAGACGGCTTTGACTTGCCGGGTAATGTCCTCAATCAGGGTAGGATCTGTGCCGAATGTGATACCGCCTTGCTTGACGTTGGGGCAACTGATATTGAGCTCAAACCCGGCGATGCACGAAAAGGCGCTGAGCTGTTCGGTAACCCGGACATAATCGTCAACCGTCTGGCCGGCGATATTGACAAATACGGCTGTTTTCATGTGCTGAATAATGGGAATTTTTTCCGTCAAAAAGCGGTCTAAACCGACATTGGCCAGCCCAATGGCGTTGAGCATTCCCGAATCGGTTTCTACGATTCGGGGGGTCGGATTGCCCTTACGCGGCAGGAGGGAGATGCTTTTGGTGATAAAGCCCCCCAGTTCGCTGACGTTGATAAAATCGGATAGTTCATCTGCGTATCCGCATGTCCCTGATGCGGTAAAAACGGGATTGGCCAATTTTAATCCCGCAAAATTGATGCTCATATCTATGTTTTGTTCCATCAATCTATCCTTCGCGGCTGAATACAACCTGTCGGGCGTCAAATACCGGGCCATCCTTACAGCATAAATGGAATTCTGTTTGTTCGGGCTGAGGGGTTTTGTGTTCGACGGCACAACTCTGGCAAAGCCCGACGCCGCAGGCCATCATCCGTTCCATGCTAACCTGACAATCGATGTCGTATTTCAATGCCAATTTTGCCGTTGCAGCCAGCATCCTTTCCGGCCCACACGCATAGATAACCGTGGCATTGGCATGCCATCTGCTTTTGCTGAGCCACTCTTCAGCGCATGATGTTACAAATCCTTTATATCCTGCTGAGCCGTCATCGGTTGCAATATGGCAATCCACATTTAACTGTTCAAATTCTTCGAGAACGACCCCTGTTTTGTTGCCGATACGAATCGTGAAAGGCAGATGATCACAATTTTTAGATCCGACAAAGGCTGCGATGCGGCATTCGGGTTGTTGGCGCTTCAAAATAGACGCCAGGTGCAGCAGAGGGGGGGCGCCCATTCCGCCAGCTAATAAGATAGCAAGGTCTTTCTGGACAGGGAGCTTAAAACCATTTCCCAAAGGACCGAGAAGGTTGACTTTGTCCCCTTTTGAAAGGCTTGTCATGCGAACGGTATAAGGCCCGAGTGCGCAGTACATAATTTCCAGTTTGACAAAACTCCCTAACTCATTGTGGCAAATAGACATATCTGAAAAACTGAAAGGGCGTCGCAGAATCAATTGCCGTTTGACGGTATCCTGAAGATGGGGGGGGATTTTGTCTTGAGCAGGGAGGGCAACCTGCGTCAAATCCAGCATCGCAAATTGCCCCGGCAGCATCGCCCCGAAGGGGGTTGTTGCGGCCGGTTCCAGTTCGAGGATTAACCTGTAATAACAGGTCCGTATTTGCTGGTTACTAAGAACCGTTGCCCAAAATGCGCCTTTTTGTGAATGGGAGTTGCCCATATTTTTCACACCACAATTGCTCTCTTAATTGATTTGTAACTTATTTCCAATGAATAGGTTACAGTTTTTTCAAGAAGATTTTTCTGTACATAAAAAAAGCTTCCGGAACATTCATCCACTGACGTTCCGGAAGCGCGCCACGGCAAAGAGAGCCGCCATAATTGCTGCTGTAAATAGTTCTGCTCAGATACGGTTCTATACGATTCACCTATCCTTGTTTACCCGCATTCGTGGGGGCCAAACCACATACCAAAACAACCTGAAAAATCCAAACGATTGCGATGGTTCAAAGTGTAACACCTGTTTTCCAGAATGTCAATTGTACGAAATGAAAACTTTTTTCAAAAAAACCATCGATTCAATCATAACTATATTAAATAAAAGGAGTTATGTTTTTTTGGCGAGGGGATAAATAAATACAGGAGTTTTATTTTGTCCAAGCATTGTCCCTGTGGAGGGCGGTGCCGTTGAGATGTGAATTAAGGATGCCAGATTTATGGATTATATCCGATGAAATTGTATTGACATTAAAATATGAGGGGCTATATTTTCATATAGGAGAGTATAGCAATGCAGAGTTCGGACAAAAAAGTGAATTTGTCGCAACGACAGGGAGTGTCCGAATTATGCAAACAGCAACGTGCGAGAGTAGCTTTGAATAGGATGCTTGAAGGGATTCATAATGAACAGGGATGCTGTGATTTTGGTAGCGGAAGACGAAGATGGGCATTTTGCGCTGATACAGAAAAATCTATTTCGTGTCGGCCTGAATAACGAAATTATTCGTTTTACAGATGGTCAGCAGGTTCTGGATTTTTTCCAGAAAGGCGATTCAAGGCTACACGATAAATACATTCTTTTGCTGGATTTACGAATGCCTAAAGTCGGTGGATTCGAGGTTTTGCAGGTGTTAAAATCGCGTCCGGGATTAAAAGCGATTCCTGTGATTGTTCTAACCACGGCCAATACACCACACGATATTCAGCGATGTCACGAATTGGGCTGTGCCCTATATATTGTAAAACCCGTCGAGTATGATTCGCTGATTGAATCGATCCAGCGTATCGGCGAGTTTTTAAAGGTAATAGAGGTTCCGCAAGCAGTATAATTATGTCTGGCGTTCTTTCTACCGTACTGATTGTCGAAAGCGATCTTGAGCAGACGGCTCGCGTATGCGACAATCTATATCGTACCTGTCTCTGCGACCGCATTATCCATTTTTCGACAGGTCAGGATGCGATGGATTTTCTATGCGGCAGCCGTCCGGATCTGCCTCGCTGGGATGCAGCGCGATTTGCGATAGTGATGAATGCTTCGAACCAAATCGATGCCTACGGAATCCTTGTTCAACTCAAAAGCAACCCCGAATTGTCGAAAATACCCGTTATCGTCCTGGCCGCGACAGTGAGTGATGCTCCTGTTTTTTATATCGCAGGATGCGGTTTTTACATACTAAAGTCCACCGAGTACAATGCTCTGGCCAGCTGTATAGACGCTATCGGGGCGGTTCTTTCGATGCCCCAGACGCAACTTCCGTGGATCACAAAGCGCGATGTGCTGGCAAATCTGCCGGGGAAGACATAAAAAAACTTGAAACTTCCCCATATTGTCCTCTTGAACCGCGTGCGATTCTGTGGTAAATACTTCGCATGCGATTTATAATAAAATTCAGTATAATAGTATTAGCGGTTTTGTCGGCACAGGTGGTTGCCGCAAAGCAAACCATCGATTCGGTGTTGCGTTCGCCCAAGCAGGCTAAGACTCGGTTTTCGATTCTGGCGGTTCGTGCCGACAATGGGGATATTTTGTACTCCCATAGTTCCGGCGTTCCGATGATGCCGGCGTCAAATATGAAGCTGATCACGACAGCCGCGGCTGTACACTATCTTGGGATAGACTATGTCTTCAAGACACAGGTCGGATTGCGTGGCAGTCATCTTGTCATCATTGGCGGGGGAGACCCGCTTTTGGCGGATTTGCCCACGGATACGCGATACGGCCGTAAGTTGGGCTGGGTGATGGATGCGATCGCGGGCGTCTTAAAGCAAAATAATATCGAGTCGGTTGACGACATCATTGTCGATTCCAGTTTTTTTGATGATAATCGGGTTCATACTGCATGGCCGACAGATCAGTTGAACCAGTGGTATGCCTGTGAGATCAGCGGCCTTAATTATAACGACAACTGTATCCGCATTTTGGCTGAAAAGAAAGATGGGCGAGCGGTTCTTTCCACCGATCCGTTGACGTCGTTTTTGACCTTTCACAATCAGATTCGTGTTGTACGCTCCGGCAGCAGCGTTTTGGGGGCGTACCGCAATTCGAAGCCCAATGTGCTTATCGTCAAAGGCAATCTTAATGCGTCCGTCGGTTTTGATATAGCGATTGAAAAGCCCTCGGCGTTTTTCGCCTGGCATCTCAAAGAACGGCTGACTCAGCAGGGGATTTCCGTTCGCGGCGGGCTTCTCGGCCAATATGTTAAAAATGACCCCAATATTCGAATTATTCATACGTTCGAAACCCCGTTGTCCGACGTCCTGGATCGCTGCAATAAAGACAGTCTCGGATTGGCTGCCGAATCGCTGATTAAGACGATTTCCGCTGAAAAAACCGAAGGCCGGATTAATGGCGAATGGCCGCATGGTCTAAGTCTTGCGGCGGAGTATTTGGGATCACTTGGCGCCGACCCCAATGAATTTAAGCTTGACGATGGTTCAGGCCTTAGCCGCAATAATCGACTGACGACGCGGGTTCTCGTGTCGGTTCTCAAAGATATGTACGCCGCAGCAAGCTGGCCCCGTTTTGAGCAAAGTCTTTCGGTTGGTGGTCAGGATGGCACAACGACCCGATATTTCCAAAACCCTCGTTATCGTGGCAAAATCCTCGGAAAAACAGGCTACATTGCCGGCGTTCGGGCTTTTAGCGGTGTTTGCAAAACCCCATCAGGCGATATTTTGTTCAGCATTTTAACCGAAAATGGAAACGGCCTGACACGCGAAGCGATCAATGATATTACCGAGTTGATTTTTGACCGGCAATTTTAAAAAAGGTCAATTCGACGACCAATAATCTCGTGTATTAAGATGTTTCAATTTTGGTCTTTGCCTCGGTCCCCGCCAGTTCGCCTGTCAATTCTTCGACCATATCTTTAAGCGTCAGGATGCCGAGCGGCTTTTTTTGATCCAGCCATTTGCCTGGCGTATCGACGACGATAAGTGCGATCCGCTGCGCGGTTGTCCGTAACAATGCGATGGCATCCAATGCCGAGGCGGAGGCTCGCAGGCGAACAATAGGACGCACAAAGGGTCGGATTGTCTGGAAGTCACCCCCGGTTCCGAGCGTTTCATAGATATCGATAAATCCAAGAACTGTGGTACGGTCTTTCTCATAGACGGGGATATGTCGGTGCGGACAGCGACGGATTATTTCTATTAACGCATTGCGCGTACTGCGTACCTCTGCCATTTCCACTTGGTACAGCGGGACCATAATATCGGCGGCGGGAACTTCAGGAATATTGATTAGACGGTGCATCATTTCTTTCTGCAGGGAGCTTAGAAGCCCTTCGTCGCGGGTTTCCTGGATAATCGCACGCACTTGCCCTCGCTGGGTAACATCCACCGCCGCCGCCGTATCGACCGATAATCCCAGCAGGCGTGAGAACAGCCTAAATAGAATTCGCAGAAAGCCGATAGCGCCGCTCAGTGTAAACAATCGCCAGAAAAAGCAGATCAGTGGGGCAAGCCCTCCGACCAGGCTGTTGGCCCGATAGAAAAATATATTCTTTGGAATCAATTCGCCCAAAATGAAAATCGTCGGCGTGATAATAACCGTGGTATAAAATTCCGCCAGGTGAGTACTGTTGAATTTTTTCAGCAGCAGTATGGTTACTGTGGTCGTTAAACCGTAGTTGACAAGGTTGTTGCCGATCAGTAGCGATAAAATCAAGCCCTGTCCATCCTCGATTGCCCGTTGCAATTCGCGAAAAAAAGGACGTCGCTGTTCAACTCCGATGCGCAGTGTAAATCGGCTAAGACGATAAATACCCGTTTCTACGCCGGAAAAGAACGCCGACAAGACAAGCAGCAGGATAATCCAGAGTATTAGTAAAAAATCAATCATTTTTTTGATTCCATCGGTTCCAGAGACAGGATTAGCATTTCAATACGATTTTGCCGAACCTCTTCGACGGCAAATTTCATATTTTGCCACTGTACGACGTCTCCGTTTTTGGGAATATGGCCCAGTAGGGCGGTAACCAGCCCTCCGATGGTCGTCAGTCGAATCTGTTCGGGATCGACTCCGAAAGCCTCCGACCAGTCGCGAATCGATAGACGGGCGGACAGCCGATACGCCATCGGGCCAACTTGCTGAATGGGGTTATCTATTTCGGAAGGGGCGTTTGCGCCGAGCAATTGGTCGATAATGTCATCTAATTTCACCAACCCGGCGATGCCGCCGTATTCATCAACCGCAACAGCAATATCGATGGCATGAATCTGAAAAAAAGCAATCAGTGACTCGACATTTTTTTGTTCCGGGACAAAATGTGCCGGCTTAACCAGCGATTTCAGCTTGACTCCCGGATTGGTCAGGAGGTCTCTTAGATGAATCATTCCCACGATAGAGTCAATCGTGTCGGCATAGACGGGAATTTGCCGGGCTGCGCTGTCCAGCATTTGTCCTTGCACCTCGGCGGGATCGGAATCTATTGAACAGCAGGGCATTTCAACCCGTGGACGCATTATGTTCCGAACTTTCAATTGCCTCAGTTCAAGCATCTCCAGCAGCAGCATGTTTTCGTCTTCGCTGATCTGGCCTTTTTTGGCCGACTGGTCCAGCAGCAGGCGAAGCTGCTTTAGAGAGATGGGATGCTTATCTTTCGACAGTTCATGCGGCGGCGCCGCCAGACGTACTGTGGGTTTGACAAAGATCAGATTGATGATTGCCAGAATCGGTGTTAAAATTTTCAGAGACAGATAGCTTGGATATGCGGCAAATCTGCAAATCATATAGGTGTTATTGTAGGCCATTGCTTTAGGCAGCATCTCGCCAAAAACCAGCAGAATAAAAAATGTTGTCCCCGCCCAGAGACTTGCCGCGACGGAATGGTTCGCTGAATTAATCCGGAGGGTGATAACACCGGCTAACGAAAAATACAAGACGTTGACCATCATATTGCAGAGCAGAAGACTGGTCAAAAGACGATTTGGGTTTTGTAATAATTGGTGGATTAGTTTTTCATAATACTTGGTCGAGTTGGCAAATCCCGCAGCCTTACGCGGAGATAGATGAAAAAATGCCGTTTCTGTCGCGGAGCAAATGCCTGAACAGCCCAGCAAAACCAGCATTAGCATCAATCGTAATAGGTTGGCTATTATGAATTCCACGATTATCGCGAAACGTCCACTATTCTGATTCACTGCCGATGGGCAGACGGATTTTAAAGCAGGTGCCTTTGCCGATTTCGGATTCGACTGTAATCAGTCCATGGTGCATATCGATAATTCGCCGGCAAAACGCCAGTCCCACTCCATTATTGAGACCTTCTGCGCAATCGGTTTTGGTTGTGAAGAAAGGGTCAAAAATCCGCCGCATCACTGACGACTCAATGCCGGCTCCGGTGTCAATGACATCGATCCAGACGGCATCGTGTACTGCATAGGCTCGGATTCGTAATTCTCCCGGCTGTCCCAGCATCGCCTGCCGCGCATTGAGTATCAAATTCATCAGCACTTGCCGAATAGAAGGGCCGTCCCCGAAAAGAGTCAAATCTTCCGGGATGTTCAGTGCGACGTGGATTCGGTCTTTGGCAAAATCTCGTCCAAGCCCGGCAAACACATCGTCAACAAGCTGTCTGACCGAGACGTTTTCTTTCTGAAAGTCTTTCTGGGCAGCCAGCGCCATCACTCGCTGAAGCATTTCCGTCGCCATTTGTCCCAAGCGAAGGGCTTTATTCAGAGCTTTTTCTGCCAGTACAGAATCGCCCGGATGCTGCAGCGCAAGCTGCGCGTAGCTGACTACCGGGGTAAGCAGATTATTTAATTCGTGTGCCGTCATCGTCCAGGCCAGACCAACCGAGGCCAGCCCCTCAAGCTTGTCCGATTTTTCGACCAAATGGTCGTGCTGTTCCTGATGAAACTGCAACTGTCGGTGAATGCTTCGTCTTTTTTCAAGCAGGTTGCTCATTTTTATCCTCTCAGTTGGGCATTTAATGATAAAATAGGTAAATTGAAAATCAAAAATTCAATCCAACTCAATGCCCGTTTATCGACATCTCGCTGAGGATTTCTTGAACTTTCCCGAAAATGGCCCAAATGGGGTGAATTTGCAATAGGTGGAGTGTTGATTACATGAAGCGTGCGTCAAGCTTAAATAGTTTTTCGACGGGCACATTCAGGACAGCCGAAGCTGGCAAGTTGAGTTCCAGGCGGATTTGCTCTACAATACACCCGACCTGTTCAGGATTTTCAGCGATGACGGTAAACCAGATATTAAAATCTCCCCCTCGCAAGTAGCTGTGTGTTACCTGGGGATATTTTGAAATAATGTCAGCGGACTTTTGTATCTGGCCTGCATCAACGCGAATCGCTGCAAGCGTACTGGCGTACCCGATTTTTGAGGAATCAATACTAAAACCCATCCTCCGAATCGCTCCGGAGTTAAGAAGCTTTGAAACGCGCCTCCATAGTTCATCCACGCCAATATGAAGATTTCCGGCGACAATCGAGTACGGATTTTTTTCCAGTGGAAAGCCATCCTGAAGTTCTTTCAAAATTTTGACGTCGAGCTCATCGAGCGTCAAAGCGGGGGGCGTATAGTTGCACGTTGGCTCTTGTGTCATATAATCGCCTGTCGCGGCAAACGCGCGGGCGCGGCATCCGCCGCAAACTTCGCGATAGCCGCAAATCCCGCATTTCCCTTTCAGCGCCTTTGTATCCCGCAGGGTTGCTAATTCTTCGCTGTCGGTCCAAATCTCCCGCAACGGCTTACGCAGGATCGTGCCGCATAGAACCGGCAGGTATCCGCAAGGCTGCACCTCGCCGCGATGACTTACGAAAAGCACACCCAGGCCGGCAAGGCACCCTTTGGATGAATTGTGCGGTTTAGCAGAATCAAGTGTTTTTTGTTCCCGAATAACCCGTTCATAATGCGGACCGCACGTTACTTTGACTTCGAGACTATCGGATGCCGCCCTGTGTGCAGTCTGAATGAGTACCTGTTCGTATTCTTCGGGAGAAAGCATATCCTCATCGGTTAGTGTCTCGCCGCATCCAACCGGCACCAGCATAAACAGGTGAACCGCTGCAGCGCCGAGTTTTTGGGCCAGTTGAAAAATCGCATCAAGCTGATGGCGATTTTGCCGTGTCACGGTCATATTGATCTGAAACGGAATACTTTGCAGCCGCAAACAGTCGATTCCCGCCAGAGCGGCCTCAAAAGAGCTGTTTAATTTCCGCAGTTTATTATGGATATCGCTTGTTGCGCCGTCTAAACTGACTGAAACCCGCTGGGTGCCTGATGTTTTAATTTGTTTGGCGATTGCTGGGGTTATCAGCGTGCCGTTGGTTGCCAGTGCGCATTTAATCTGTTGATCTGCCGCATAGCGAATCAACCCGAAAATATCATTTCGGCAAAGCGGTTCGCCCCCGCTAAATACCAGAATCGGCATAAAATGCTGCTCGCGGCCAAGAAAGGCTAGTTGGTCAATCATCTGTTCGGCTTGTTCGGTCGTTAAATCGGAGCTGGCCGTCTGGTCCGTCTCGATCCTTCGGCAGTGGGCGCAGCGAAGATTGCACCGGATTGTGCTTTCCCAAAACAGCAGCCGCAAAACGCGACGATCGACATCGTCTCTGCTCACGATACCGCTTTCTCCTGGAAGGTTTCATCGCCAAGCATGGTTTCAGCGTATTCTACAATACCCTGAGCAAATCTCTCCGCCTCGGAAATACTGCGCTCCTTGGCAATTGCGTCGATCGTTTTGACCACCCTGTAAAGCAGCTTATTAACAATATTTCCAGTTGATAACTCCATCTGTTCTTTCCAGGCCGCATCCTGAAGCGGACCTGTGAAGAGTTTTTTCAACTCGGTATCCCGAACCCGCTCAAAAGTGTGTTTTATCTTCCCGATCAGCGGACCAATATCGCGAGCCTTAAACCAATCCATAAATTCGGCCGTATGATTGCAGATAATCTCAATCGCCGCCTCCAGGTCGCTTTCTCGAAGCTTAATATTATCCTGAGCCGATTGCCCCAAATCATCAATGCTGTACAAATGGATGCCGTTGATTTTGCCGATGGCGGGGTCAAAGCTCCGCGGAACAGTAATATCGATAATCAGCAGATGTCTGTTTTGTCTGCGGCTGATGATTTTCTCAAGCTGACTGCTGTCAAACAGATACCCGTCATGTGCCGCTGCCGCTCCAATCACAATGTCCGCCCCAGCGATCTCCTCTTCGAGCGTCTCCCACGGCTTATATTCGGCATGATGCTTTTGAGCGACCTGGCAGCCGCGATGGTAGTCACGGTTGACGACGGCGATATTATTACACTGATTATGCCTAAAACGATCCACAATCAACTCCCCCATCTGTCCTGCCCCGGCGACAACAATTCGCGCTGACGGAATCGTCGCAAACAATCGTTTGGCCAGATCGACCGCAACGCCGGCGACGCTGACCCTGCGGCTGGAAATAGAAGTCGTGCTGATAATTTCTTTAGTCGTATGAAATGCCACGTGAAACAGATGATGGAGAATTTTCCCCGAACTGCCGATTTCGCAGGCCAGCTTGTAGCTTTCCTTGGTCTGTGCGATGATCTGGTTTTCGCCGATGACCATACTGTCAAGACCCGAACCGACTGTTAAAAGGTGCCGCACTGCATCGTCGTTGACCTTGGTATAAAAACAGGGATGAATGTGCTCGTAATCCGCATTTTTAAGACCGGCCAGAAACTGTGTCAATTCTTTTGGGCTTGGCCCTGTGGATGCCATTACTGCCGCGTAACATTCCACCCGATTGCACGTCGACAAGAGAACAAATTCGCAGTCCGGGTACGCCGCCTTGAGCTTTTGCATCGCATCGGTTGACGAGTGCACGTTAAACGCCAGCCGCTCGCGGATCCCTACGGACGCTGTTTTATGATTCATTCCAACAAGTATAATCTGCATATCGATAATTACAGTTTCATAAGATATAAGTTGGGGGAACTTTCTTAAGTTCCCGTACGGTTTTTAACGCCTTAAAAGCATCAATTCCGCTTGCATGGCTCATCTTCTGAATAACCAAATTAAGCTCTTCGTCACCCGATGCGTGAACCATCGTATAAAGCGTATAAGGCCACCTTGCCGCCGAAAGCCGCTGGTACGCGTGAGAAACCTCCGCAAAAGAGGCGAATAACCGTCCAATGTTGTCGATTTTGTCTTGCGGAACATCCCAAACCACCATTGCGCCAGCTCCGCGACCCACATGAAAATGATTGACAATTGCGCCCACCCGGCGGATTTTTCCCTCCGCTCGCCACATTTTCAGCGTATCTAAAAACGCGTCAACAGGAATCCCGGCCTTTTCGGCCATATCGTCATAAGGCGTCAGAGAATTCGGCATTCTGTGCTGAATAACCGCCAATATCTTTCGTTCAAGGTCGTTTAACATAACCTTGCATTATAATCGATAGTAAGCAGAGTTTATAATAAAATCCAGACGGCCGTTGAAGTTCCGCGTTCACAGAGAAAAGTATGGACAAACATATCGCCACTCTGTATAATGCGCATCCAGAATCATTGTTTTAATGGAAACGCATAATGGCTTATCCTGTTATCAGGCTTAGACGAATCCGCAAAACCGCTGCGCTGCGAAAGCTGGTCTGTGAAACAAGACTAAGCGTCTCTGATTTTATCTATCCGCTCTTTGTCCGTTCTGGGAAAAACGTCAAAGCCCCCATTTCCTCAATGGCTGGATGCTTCCATTTCTCTCCAGACAATGCCGTCATTGAGGCCAAAGAAGTCGCCGCTCTCGGCATTCCCGGTATTCTGCTCTTTGGACTTCCCGACAAAAAAGACCCTGTTGGCTCACAAGCCTATAGCCCCGATAGTGCTGTCGCTGAGTCAATCAAGCGGATCAAGGATGCCGTGCCGGAATTGGTCATTGTAACCGATGTCTGCCTCTGTGCCTATACAGACCATGGCCATTGCGGGCTGATCGAAAATGGCACTATCGAAAACGACAAGACCTGTCAGCTTTTGGGCAGGATGGCAGTTGCCCACGCCGCCGCCGGCGCTGATATCGTCGCCCCATCTGATATGATGGATGGCCGCGTCGGCGTCATTCGCAAAGCGCTGGATGAGCAATCTTTGACCGATATCGCCATCATGTCCTATTCCGCCAAATACGCATCCGCATTCTATGGCCCCTTTAGAGATGCCGCCCACAGCAGCCCGGCATTTGGCGACAGAAAGAGCTATCAAATGAATCCAGCCAATCGCTCCGAAGCGATGCGGGAGATTGAATCGGACATCGAAGAGGGAGCCGATATGGTGATGGTCAAACCCGCTCTGGCATATCTGGATATTATCCGCATGGCCAAAGACAGGTTCGATGCGCCGATTGCCGCCTACAACGTCTCCGGCGAATATATGATGCTCAACACCGCCGCCGATGCCGGTCTGATGGATAGACAGCAGGCGATGCTCGAAATGCTGACCAGCTTTAAACGCGC
>CAZVXR010000323.1:0-6294 GCA_964630865.1 uncultured Pirellulales bacterium
CTCACGGAAGATCCATGGCTATCTGAAGTATCTGGGCTATAAAGTGAGCCGGTCAGCCGTTCAAAGCATCCTTATATCCTATGGATACGACCCTGACCCTGAACGGAAATATAATACTACATGGAACGAGTTTATCAGGTCACACATGGATGTGATCTGCGCTACGGATTTCTTTTCGGTGGAACTGGTCACTCCACGAGGTTTAGTTCGATACTTTGTCATGTTTGTCATTGAACTGTCCACCCGGCGCGTTCACATCGCCGGGATTACCAATCAGCCAACGGCGGTCTGGACCAAGCAGATGGCCAGAAACCTGACCAATTACGAGGATGGCTTCTTACAAGGTAAGCGGTATTTCATCCATGACCGTGACCCTGTTTTTAATCAGGAATTTCAAGACATCATTGAATCGGCCGGCATCGAATGTATCAAAACCCCGGCACAATCTCCGAATTTGAATGCTTTTGCTGAAAGATTTGTCTTGTCGGTAAAATCCGAGTGTTTAAACAAACTGATTCTTACCAATCCCAAGCAACTGGAATATGTGCTTGAGCAGTACCGCCAATATTATCATGCCGAACGAATTCACTGTGGAATTAATGGCCTCATTGAGCCGAGGGTCAATCGTAGTGATGGCCAGATATACTGTGTTGAACGGCTTGGTGGCTTGTTAAAATCATACCACCGCAAGGCCGCTTAGCAGGGCGGATGAGTTTTTGTACCGCACCTAAGGCGGCAGTACTCAAAACTACGCCAAAACAAGGTATGTGATGCCGAAAAACAGGTCTCGAAAACGAGTAGTACTACTCGTTTCTACCCGCCAAAGCGCGTAGTCTACGCGCAATAAATGCAATGGTACGCAATGGGGTGCAATAAATGCAATGAAATCTGGAAAGAAGTTGCATTTGGTCGCGATTTATAGCTCTATACAGGGCAATGGGTTACGGTTTTTCTTGGAGTTTGGAAGGCGTTAGAACCCTCAATGCTGGGGGTCAAGAGGTCGCAGGTTCAAGTCCTGTCGGGCAATAATAAAAACACCACAAGAATTAATAATACTCGTGTCATAAAAACATCCTTTGTTGTTTTTTCTTAGTCACCGTTTCTTTGCCCATTGGCTTTTGATTAAGGCCTTGAATTATACAGGGGAGAACCAACGCGTGTCTGACCCGCTTTAGTTCACTTCCAGGATGTCATAAGAAGTAAATTCTGGAGATAGTTTTTTTATCTTGACTTCTTACTTTTCATAGGTGCATAGGACACCATTAAATTTACTCCTGACTTGAATCAGCGGCGGTCCCGATATTTGCTCCCACCAAGACTTCGCATCGCTTTTGACCTTTTCCCATCGGTTTTCTGAAAAATCAATACCCCTCTGCATTCCTTATAAAAGATTATCGTTGCACTTCATAAGTGACAATCTTATACGGTGCAATAGATACTGAAAATCCGTTGATTCCTTTTGTCTTTATTGTTTGCATTCGCTTTTCATTTAAGTCTGTCTCCCACACCTCCGAAACCGTTTCTCCTAATTGCACGACGGCTTTCTGCATCGTTGACGTCGGGTTATAAAGACGTACAATAGTCCCTTTTCCTTCCTCGGCCCACTTGAGCGTAGAAAATCGGATGTGCGAATTACTCACCGAAAACAGCGAATGACTTTTGCCCGGCAAGCAACCGGAATGAACATTCGTTTGCGCTAAGGCTACCGGCGTATTGAACATATCGGCTCTGGTGGGTATATCTGCGTCTTGCCAATTACCCGTATGCGGACGAATCGCGTAATGATATTCATGATGCCCCAGGCACTGGCCGGCCTTCTGAGAAGGGAACGATGATCCAACGCGACTTTCGGTACATATCCAGGTCTGTACTGATTTGAGCAGGGTCAACGCAACGGTTCTCCGGCTGTCCTGAGATACTTCATATTCGGTAAACGAACGATGCAGAAATGCAACTCCAGAAGTACCGTTACTTAAATCAACAAACTGGTTTGTCGGCAAGGTTCCCATATTCGGCCACCAGGACCGACAGTCAGGTCCCTGTGGTCGAATTGGACGATGATCGACGATAAAGTGGCCGCCCGCATCTGCATGTGTTACTTCGGCAATGTCGGTGGGGAACATCACACGAAGACAATGATCCTGACAAGGATTGTCCAGTGTCAACCGCACTTCAACTTGCTCACTGCCTGCTTTGAGCGTTACATAAGCCCGCAGCGTTATGGTGCTGACATCCTGACTGCGCCGCTGCTCAGAGCGAATCAGCCGCGAGGGAATTTCCATCATCACCTCGCTGACAATCGTTGCCTGCAGCGGACCTGCATCCTGCGTCCATATTTTGGCATTACAGCCCAGCGAGGACAATACACGATCATGTGCCGGGGGCTGATTGATCCAAAAATCTCCGGCCTCGCCGCGATCTTGGTAATAATTTAATCCATTAAAATATTGACCTGTCACTTTTTGCAAAAGATCGAATGTCCCGTTGGAATTGAACGAAACCTTCAAAAACTCATTTTCAAGCGTTCGCTCGTCAACGCATATAGAGGAGGTCTGCGCCATCGAACTCTTCCATTCAGATGGCAATTGTTCTCGGCCTAAGGGTCGAACACAGTAAGTACTGTAACCACCTGCTGGAATAACGCCAGTGTCAAAAAACACCCGATGACAAATACAGTCATAAGGAAACGCCCGTGAATGCAGCATCGAAACCGGATAGAGCGATTTTTCAGCGCCCTGCCATTGTGTCGCCATCGCTCCGCCGTTTGCATCGTAAACGATAAGGCCCTTTTCCACGCTCGGCCAAAATTCATACTTGCCGGCAGGGGCTTTTGCAAGAACTATCGCCTCGACCACCTCACGACGTGCATAAGGCAGTGGATTGTAAACAATCAACACATCATCCTGATGTTCAAATCCCGAACAGTCGACTCGCTTAACGAGTGTTTTAAGTCCCTCGTCGGCAACAGCCTTCGCCAACCCGATGACTTGCCGAAGACGATCTTTGACATCCTGAACCGTCGTATCTTGAGTAACGCCATTAATTGAATCATGCGGATGCGACTGCATCAAAAGAAGCCACGCCTTGTCGATTAACGGCCGACAGTCCAGCGCCATAACACTGGATAAGGGTTCGGCAAACCGAACTAAAAGATTCTGGGCCTGTTGGTTGAGGTGTTTGATGTCCATATGTGTCGCCAGAGCATTGCCGGACGTATCGCCGGCGGGTCCATCCCGCAATTCTCCCTCGATGACAACCAGGTCTTTGACGTCTAATTTCGACTGCATCAGCGCGATATACTCGCTCATTGTGGATTGCCGCCAGTGTCGCCCCGAAGAATGATCCACTTGATTGATTTTTTCAATCATCTCTGGCAGCAGCTTTTGGAGAGCCGAATAATCACAGCCATTCATCATCAAGTGATCGTCATCAAGGCGGCTTTCCTGCATCGTATTCCACAGTTTTTCCAGCCCCTGTTCAGTTACAAAATCGGGATGCCATGTGTTTGGCACATCCAGACGAAAACAGTCCTGTTCAAAATGCAAAGGATCAGCATGATGAAAAAATACACCGACCTTGCTTTTGTCATACTCCCACCCGGCGCCCAAATGATCGACTCCAAAGAGCATGGATAAATGTAATCCCAGAAAGAAATTTTGTCTGCCGAGATGCCCAAACCGGGTTACCAGCAGGGTAGAGCCGTCCGGGCTTTTCCAGAGAAATTCCGACTGTGGGGCCCGTTCGGAACTGACTCGCTTGCCCACCATACCCACGGAGATACCAAAACCGTTGTATATCTGCGGGAGCTGCGCCGTCTGCCCCCATCCGAACGAGGTATAACCAACTTCAAATGCTTTGCCAAAAGCCCGCGATTTACGCAATCCCGTCAAAAGATTGCGGATTAAACACTCACCGTCAATCGGGTATTCATCCGGGAGCGTGTACCAAGGACCGATGTCAAGATTGCCGGCTTCAACCAGTTTTTTGAGTCGGCCGGCATTTTCTGGACGATATTCCAGATAATCTTCAATCGGGATATATTGCCCATCCAGAACCAGCCCCTTGTAAAGGCCCTGTTCCAAAATTTCAATTAGTTCATCCATAAACTTCACAAGCCATATCCGCGTCTGCCAAATCGGATATCGCCACTCTCTGTCCCAATGAACATGTGAAACGATATGTGCGTGTTTCATTGAACTGCCCCTTTTCTTTCTACCAGCTCATGCGAGAGGGTTCTCGACGTTTGCAGTGTTTTACAAAGGTGTCCAGAACGCCTGAACATCCCGTCAAAGCAGCCTGATTGTACTTCCTTTCGTTCATCATTTCAACTGCTTTATTTCGTTCGTTGTTTCCATCTCGTTCGTATCGGATGCTTTCCGTATCGCGGCCAGGATAGGACTCTGCGGGAATGTAACCCGAGCAGGTCGCGATGGTCGGGGCATCGGCCAGCTTCGGCTGGCCGGTTTCTTTTTGATTATGCCTTGATCCAACAAGCGATAAATCCCGGGAGATCGGGGGAAGAGCTTCCAGTATTCAACGTGTCCGCATACTGAGCCGGAGTCAAATATCCAAGACTCTGACGCGGATGATGGTGGTTGTGAATTCGAGGGCGCAGCAATCAATTTGGCTCTTATTCGGCATTAGAACGTACTGAACCCTCAAATGTTACTTGTGTTTCCATTTTTCTCAGCCAGATAATATATAAACCTGCCAGCGAAACAAGAAAAATGCACAACGTAATGAAAAACGCGTGATAGCTTTTTATCAAGAGCTGCATCGGAAGCATAAACAGGGTTACCTGCCAGGTCAAGGCAAAGGGCAGAGCCAGTACATCACGGGTATGCTCTTTTTTCATTTCGGCACGAACCGCCGGCGACAGGGAGTTGACCAGCGGCCCCCAGAACCCAAAGGGCCGAGTCGTTCTGTAAAAATGCTCAAGCACTTTTTGATCCGTCGGACGTGTCGCGTACGTCCCGAAGATCGTCCCTGTCAGGCCAACGACCATCGTAATAAAAAATTGCGACACCGGGTTACTAAGCATCTGTGCAACCAGCGGGCTGGTATCCGCGCCGTAAATCTGTGCGATACGAAATAGAACCGCACTGACTAAACCGACCAACGTCCCGATGGCATATCCGCCGCCGTTAAAACGCCACCAATAAAACCGCAGGATACTCGGCACAACAAGACCGCCGCCTAAGGCCATAAGAAACCAATCCCAGATGTCATTGATGTTTTTGACGGAATAGGCAAAAAGGAAACTGGCAACCACAAAGCAAAGTCCAAACAACCAACTGACCCGAATCAGTTCCACATCCGAAGCCTTCGGACGCATATACGCCTGATAAACATCGCGCGTAAAAAAGCTGATGGTCCAGTTTACGAACGAACCGAAGGTGGATAAAGAAGCCGCGATCAGCGCCACCAAAATCAGCCCTCGAAACCCCATAGGAATACTGTACAAGATAACGGCCGGCAGAACTCGTTCCGGATCCACCGTGCCCTCATAGCTGAGCAGGTGCATCTTAGTCACCCACTGCTCGCCAAACATCGTTTTCAGTTGGCCGATAAAATCCGCCGGATAGTTTTGGGGCGCGTTGACAATTCCGGAAATCACTTCCGCCCATCGGCTTTTATCGACTTGGCCGACCTGCGATTTGACAAGCACCGCCGCTTCATTCAGAATGGACTGATCCGGGAAGAGTTCTTTTACCATAAACAACCCCAGCACGGCAAATGCCATCATCATCGGCCAGCGGAACATCATCAAGTTGGTCCATAAAAAGGTCAATTTGCCGCATTCTTTGTCGTTTTTTGCGCCAAAAAAGCGTGGCTCGCCGCCGGACCCCATCCCGAAAATAATGTTTCGGAAAAGATAAAAGGCGGAGACTACAAACAGGAAACTATATTGGTCATACCCTTTTGGCATCGGAGTTTTCCAACCGCAGGAAGAGCTTGTCCACGCATTCTGACCGGTTACTTCTTTGGCCAGAGCCGCGATCTGGTCAATTCCGGTAACCTTCATAAACGCCATTACAGAAATGGCGATAACCGCCACCCATATAATGCCGGATTGAAAGATATCCGTATAAACAACTCCATAAAAACCGGAGGTCAAGATGTAAATTGTAGCCATACCGATCATGATAATCGCACACCATTGTGGAGAAATAGGAACAAACATCGCCACAATGGTGTGCTATTATCATGATCGGTATGGCTACAATTTACATCTTGACCTCCGGTTTTTATGGAGTTGTTTATACGGATATCTTAAAAACCGGAGGTCAAGAT
>CAZVXR010000324.1:0-6037 GCA_964630865.1 uncultured Pirellulales bacterium
GGCGGGTCATTTTGAAAGCATAAAAAAACGCCGACAATTATAGCCGGCGTTTTCAGTGTTGTCCTTTTTTTCAATATTTATTTACGCTTGAACAGGCCAAGCATTCCAATTCCAAATAAAATTAATGTTGTTGGCTCTGGAATGATTTGAGCGACTTCCTGCTGTGTCAGGGCATTATTATATATTCGAACGTCATCGATATAGCCGTTGAGGAACCGTTCGTAGCCAGACCTGCATCCAATATAAGAATTACTCATAGAATATGCTATGGCATCGCCAGTACCCTCATAACGTCCGCCATCATCAATACCATTTATATAAATCTGCATATTTGTTGCCCCCTGTAAGACAACTGCAACATGGTACCATTGATTCATCTGAAGAGTTGTGTTACCGTCGCCCTTGCTTCGTCTGCTGCTAAGACTGGGAGAGCCGCCATCCATATATGCGGTACCGATTGTCGCATCTGTTTCATAATTGACACAGGCGCCGTAATATCGCGGATTCTGGCTATCCAATGAAATTATCGACTGCGGGCCTGCAGAGGTTGCGGGTTTTACCCATGCCATTAGCGTCATTGGAAGTTGCGGTTTTATCGTTGTCGAATTGCCGATATTTACATAGTCCCCATTTCCATCGAAACTGGCAACTTGCCCGCGAACCGGATCGGTAGCGATGGCGGCGTTTCCCATGAATGTTCCGTGATTGCCGCCTGCGCTGTCATTGGCGTTGCCGCTGAATTGATACCAGGAAACCAAATCCGCGTTACAAACAGATGCGTGCAATACCAACAGACAGACTCCCACAATTAACATACCCTTGTTCATAGTTCTTCCCTATCCTTAAACCTAAATTGATAGACCTCTACCCTTGTTAGGATGGATTTGGGATTGTCTTTCCTCGCTCCCTATATCTCCATTCGAAAGCCATTATATCTTAAAAAACCGAAATGTCAAAATATTTCTTCCCAAATTAACCGGGATGGCGGCCGTGGAAAGCCGCCGTCGGGATTTATTGATAGGCTTGTCCGGCGGGCGAACTTTTTTGTGGGGGTGGCGTAGTTTTTTGCGGGGTGGGGTCTTGGCATCAGCTTTAGTAAGGCTTGATATCAGTACTGATAATGGGATTTTGCACAAATCGACTTTTTTTTCAATGTTGCGCCGGTTGTAACATACTGCTGTTAATTTAGTTACAGGCGGTGTTCGTGTAAAGTTATAGTTGTTTAAGAGCCGAAAAGGAAGGTTGCTTTTGCCTTTAATTTTGTTACACTGTGATGCTTGTTTGACAGCAATTTAAAACGAAAAAAATGTTTTTTATTAAGGATCGAAGCAATGAAATCGGCACAAAAAATGGCGTGTGGTATCTTGATGGCGATGGTAGTTTTATCAATGTCTGGGTGTAAGAGTTCTGGCGGTGTAAAAAAGGCCGCATTGCCGGAGACGCCAAAAGCAGATCAAACTCAAGTTGCTGCCCTTGAAAAAGCGGCAACACCCGAGCAGCCAGCGCAGGCTAAGCTGGCTATCCCCGCAGATGCGCCAAAGATTAAAGTCGAAAATGCCATGTACGATTTCGGTGTTCTCGCTCCAGATTCCAAGGATAACAAGGGACAGTTTAAGTTTTCCAATGTGGGCAAGGGGACATTGAAAATCGACCATGTCCAGAGTACCTGCGGCTGTACGGTTCCGGAATTGAGCAAAAAGGAATATGCTCCCGGCGAATCCGGAACGGTTGAAATTACCTTTCACGCCCCGGCGTATGCGGGCAGCGTAACGAAGCACCTTTATATTATCAGTAATGATCCAGGAACTCCTCGTGCAGAATTGGCGTTGCAAGCAAAAGTGGAAGTTAAGGTAATTTCAGAGCCAGATAAGATTGAACTGATGCTGAACAAAGAAAACGCGGGGATGCCGAGCATTAAGGTCAAAAGCCTCGACAATGAGCCTTTTAAGATCACGGGTTTTACGAATTCAGGGCAGGCCATAACCTGCAATTTTGATCCCAATGAAAAATCTGTAGAGCATATCCTTGCGCCCAAGGTGGATATTAGTAAGCTTCAGGAGTCAAATACCGGCGTTATCCAGATTAGTGTTGACCATCCGAAAGCAAAACAGGTTTTGATTTCTTATAACGCCTTGTCAATGTATGAGTTACGTCCGGCTCGAATCGTTTTGCAAAATGCCGAGCCGAATGTTGCAGTCAAACGAGAAGTGGGCATTATCAATAATTATGGTCAGGCATTCGAGATTGAATCGATCCAGTCCCGGAGCGGACTGATGAAAGTGGTAAATCAGAAAAAAGATGGCACTAATATCGGACTTGAGCTTGAAATTACACCTCCTAAACAGGAAGGGGCGGCTCGACGATACATTACCGATGAGCTGAATGTTAAAATCAAGGATGGTCCGATGCTGACAGTGCGTTGCAGCGGGTGGTACAAGTTATAACGTTCTTGGTCAGTTTGAAATGTCCGCGGCATAGGGCGTTTTTATGGAACTTTTTTGGTTCTTTGTTGTCCAATCTTAGGGTGGGGAGAAGAGATGTATAAAGAGGCTATTTTCGAGTCACAATAGTATGTTAAAGACGCTTCGCATAACCGGTATTGTGTCTGTCGCCGCGGCTGCTGCCGGGGTGCTGTTTGTGCTGGTATTTGGGCTTCGATCCGATGCTAAGATTGAAGGATTGCTGGCTTTGCCGTCGATTGTTGAGCAGCTTAAAAAGACGGATCGGGGCGGTACCCAGGAAAAGGATATGGTTTCTCCGCTTGTGTCTCAGGCGAAAGCCTTTGCGCTGCGGATCAATCCTCCTCCTCCCCCCCCTGCTCCGAAACCTAAAGATGGGGGTGCGGTACAAACCGCAACCGATGTTGTTCAGCCTAACCGGGCCTTTAGTGGTAAGTTTGATCTGCTTGCGACGGCGCAGTACGCAAAGTATCCGGAACGATCGCTCGCGCTGCTGGAACTTGTCGCAGAGGGACAAAAGTGGTATCGGCAGGGCGAATCGGTTGGGCGTTTTAAGATTCAGGAAGTCAAAGAGGGCAGTATCGTCCTGTTTCAGAATGGCAAGTTTGATTCAGAGATGTTTGTTCCGTTGCCGCCGCCAAGTCAATCGCTGCTGAAATCCGACCAGAATAATCCTGTTTCGTCCAGAAGACCTTACTCTCCCCCGGCAGCAGTGCCGCAGGACAATGCTAAAAATGCGGTTCCTGCTGCTGCTGACGGCGTTGAGCCGGTTTTGCCGACCCAGGCGAGACAATCGCAGATTCCAACAGGTACTGTTCGTATGGGTCGTCGGATGCCGGCGAGGCCTGAGGTTAGCCAACCGCAACCAGTTTCGGAACCAGAACCGCAGCCGGAGCGAGAGCCGACCCATGCTGAGCGTGTGGCAGCGGCGAATGAAAGTATTGCCGGCATTAAACAGATTATGAATGAAAGCGTTGAAGGCCAGTCGGATTCCGAGCGAGAGGAGCAAAACAAGGCTTGGGCGGATTTATTGAAAGTATTGGAGGAAGAAAAGAAAACGCTTGAGAATGCTCCTGAGGCTAATACGCAGTCTGCGGGGGAAAAAAGTGCAGAAAAGTAATTTTTGGTGTGAATTTAGAGACAGCGGCAGCAAAAAAAAGACGAAAAAAGATAGGGCAATTGCTGATATTTGCCTACGAAAGCAAGGATGCGGTGAAGAAAAGCCGGAACTAACCGGCTTCTTTTTTGTCTATAACTGTAGAGCATAAGTGTATTTAATAGCCGACATAGTGAATCTTGAAAAGCCTTAACAGGCGATAATTGTCGATGGAGTGGTAATATGAAGTTACGCAACAGCTTAGGGTGGCGGACAGGACAGATTCTCGCAGTGCTGATGTTGACGGGACTGGCCCTTTCGGTGTTTTCGCCGATTTTATGGCCGGATAGTCAGGCGGCGTCCGCGGCGTCCGCATCGCGCGCTCGGGTTTATGGTTTCCGCAATACCGATGGCAAACAGGCGACGGAATTGATTCGTCAGCTTGGGATAAAAGTTACGGTGGATGCGCATTCTCCATCGGTGCTTGTGCTGACCAGCGACGATCCTGTGGAATTGGCGAAGGCCTATACGCTTGCGGAATTGTCCGATCGTAAAGAACCGATACAGTTTAAAAATCTGGGGGCGATTGCCGACAGTAAGGCGAAATCGACGCTTGATGTCCTGAATAAAAAATTGAAAGACAATTTGCCGGGGACGCTGATGGACCCGCCTTCACGCAATACAGCTAAGCCGATGATTGTTGATGTTTATCGCGGGGAATTAGTTGTTTTCGGCGGCCCGGCGGAAATCGAAGCGGTTGAGAAGGCATGGCAGTCCCAGCAGCCTAACGCCGAGGGGAAAAAGGTCGAACCCAACGAACCTGCGGTGGTGAAAAAAGCGGAACCGAATGAACCTGCGGCCGCAGCGAAAATGCAGACGGCGGAACCTAAGGTAGAGGCGGCAGTTCAACCTGCTGAACCTAATGCGGCTACTTTGGACGTTAAGCCTGTGGTTGAGCCCAATCAGGCGAGTGAGGAAAAATCTCAAACCTCTGAAGAATTTATCAGCAAAGAATTGCTTAAGACCTTGACGGATGAAGAGACTAAGCAGCAGGACAAGGCGCAGGCTGCCATAGCAGAGCTGGCGATAACCGAGGCGGAGGCAGTTGTGATTGTAGAACCTAATGCGGTTGAGCCCGCCGAACCTAATAGTGCCGAGCCTGCGGAAATTATTGCAGCCGAGCCCAATTCGGTTATTGCGGAGGTTAAGCCTGCTGAGCTGCCGACCGTTCAGACGGTTCCAGCCGAGCCCAATGCCACCGCGTCAATCGAAGGGAAAGATGAAGCAGAGATTCAGGACATTATCAACCGGTTGAAAAACCAGTCTCAGGAAAACCAGGTTGTAGAAGAGCAGGCTGCGTTTTCGCCGCCGGCAGCGGTTGAACCGAATCAGTCCAAAGCTGCCAAGCCGTCTTCGGGGAAGACCAAGCAAACGAAGTTAGCCGGCGCGGAGACAAAAAAGTCTGCGGATGCCAACGCTAAGGCGGCTATCGCCGAGAAAATGGAAGAAGAGCTGGAAGTAACGATTACCATGCCGGAAAAGGTCGAAGTCCAGCAGCTTATTGAGCTGGTCGGCAAGCAGCTTGGCTTAAATTATGTCTATGATCCGCAGCAGGTAACCGGCAGCGTAACGCTGAAAGTTTTTGACGGCAAGATTAAGGTGAAGGACTGTTATGCGCTGCTGGAATCCGTCCTGCGTTTTCGCGGGCTGGTGATGACTCGCCGGGGCAATCTGGTAACGATTGTGCCGCAAGCTCAATCCGGGCAGTTGGCCGATCCCAAGCTGCGCAAAGCGGGCGAGCCGATTGAAGCAGGCGATGTGATTGTCAGCAGCGTTTTTGCGTTGAAATACGCCAGCCTGAACAATGCCAATAATATACTGCAGTCGATGGGTTTTGGACAGAACCCTCCTTCAATTTTGGTGCCGGAAACCAACACGCTGATCATTACCGACTATGCCAATCGAATGCCCAAAATTGAAGAGGTGATTCGTATTATCGATACGCCGGGAATTAAGAAATATGTGCATCGCCAGCTTAAATTTATGCAGGCTTCGGAATTGCTTCCGCGTTTGCAAAAGCTGGCATCCCAACTGCAGAATCTCAATATCAGCATCGGAAGTCCAACGACATCAGCCCGGCTGAGAGTACAGCCGGGGCAACCGGGGCAGCCGGGGCAGCCTCAGCCTCAACCGCAGCCGCAGCCGATGCCGATGCCGCAGCAGGGTTCACAGGATCAGGCCTCGGTCTATCTGGATGCCGACGAGCGAACCAATCGTGTGCTGATGATCGGCAACGAAGAACAGATCGCGGTGGTTAATTCCCTGATCGACAGCCTGGACGTCAAGCAGTACAACCTGCAGTATGTTAAGGAATATGAAATTAAAAATATCGACGCCGGCGAGGTTATCAGTGCGTTGAATGAATTGGGGCTTGCAAAGGTTTCGCTCGCGACAAAGAATACGACTTCGGCTGCCTCGCGGA
>CAZVXR010000325.1:0-4074 GCA_964630865.1 uncultured Pirellulales bacterium
ATTTTCCAATGGATGTCAACGGCGACGGATATCTTGATATCATCACCGGCGGCTGGTGGGGCGAAACACTGCGATGGAGAGAAAACCCCAAAGGACAACCTGTCGAATGGACCGTCCACGACATCGACAAACCCGGCAACATTGAAACGACCCGTTTTTGGGATGTCAACGGCGATGGATTTGTGGAGATCGTCCCGAATGCCGGCGGCAGTCTGGTCGCCTATGAGCTTCTACGGAACGAAAATGGAAAAGGAATCGGTCAATTCAAGAAACACACCCTGCACATGGGCGGCGTCGGTCACGGCCTGGGGTTTGGCGATATTAACGGCGACGGCCGCGGCGATTTTGTCGCTTCAGAAGGGTGGTTTGAGGCGCCCGAAAAACCGTTTGAAGGCAAATGGGTTTTTCATCAAGAATTCAATCTGGGTGCAACCAGTATTCCGATTCTGGTCTATGACGTGGATGGCAACGGCATAGCCGACCTTATTGAAGGATCGGCACAGGGCTATGGGCTAAACTGGTGGCAGCAAACAATCGACGCACAGGGAAAACGTGCCTGGATCAAACATCAAATTGACCCGAACCGTTCACAGTATCATGATCTGGCAATGGCCGATCTGGATAAAGACGGCAAACCGGAATTAATCACCGGCAAACGTTATCGGGCGCACGGCGACAACGACCCAGGCTCATTTGATCCCGTAGGACTGTATTATTTTAAGATTGTGGATGGTGCATTCAAGCGTGTTACACTGGATTACGGCCCGGCATCCAAAGCCAGCGGAGCCGGTATCTTCCTTTGGGTCGAAGATATCGATGGCAATGGCTACAAAGACATTGTCGCTCCCGGCAAAGGAGGGCTGTATCTGTTTAAGAATTTGGGACCGAAAGATTCACGCACCAATTAAAAAACGTGAAATACGGCCTTAACTTAACCGGTAATTCCTGATTATTATAAAGATGTGTTTGAAATCCTCTCTAACTCGTTCGATGTCTGCCACAGTACCAGATGCCGTGGTTGCTCAGGCAGTAGCCACATAGTCGACTCTGTGCTGGAAAGACAATACACAAAATCGAGCGTTATAGCATACTCATGTGTTGGGAACTTTTAATGTCCTATGACGGCAATGCCAAGTTGGTCGGCTATCGCCAGTGTCTGGGGTTTATCGAGAATCAGCGTTTTGCCCGCCTCGACTACTACGCACCGGGCGTTGTTTTTGGCAAGGCTCTCAATGGTATCGGCGCCGATGCATGGAACATCAAATCGCAAGTCCTGATTGGGCTTGGCCGCTTTCAGCAGCGTCCAGCCGCCTTTTTTACAAAGCTGCCCGGCTCGCTCGATCATTTTGGCCGTCCCTTCAATGGCTTCGACAGCGATAATCTCCCGTTCGCGTACGGCGATCGCCTGCCCGATATCTAATCGACCGATTTCCTTAACCATCGGCCAGCCAAAGTCGATGTCGGCTCGGACAGATGCTGCCGGCTGGGTTTGGGTCATTACGCCCTCTGTTGCCAGATGCTCTTTGCAGTATTGTGTTGAGTCCACCAGAATAATTCCTCCGCTGGCCAGTTCCTCGGCTATCGCGTTTAAGACCGTATCATTCCGTTTATCCCGTCCTCGCAGCCGCCAATACCAAATCCGCAGTGCACGCCAGTCGGGAAGAAATTTGACAATCCGCCACGGCGTATAAATCTTTGTCTTGGCGACGCGGCCAACCATAATGGTTTCGGTTACGCCGTGTCGGCGGAGTTTTCGCATCCAGCCGCCCGGACGGGCGATCGCGCCGTAAAAGAACACATCGACCACCGATGCCAATGTTGGGTCGGCGCTGTCGGCTAAGCCTGCGCAAATAACCCGCATTCCAGCACGTCTTGCGCCCTGAGCAACCAGAAAGGGCAGTCTGCCCTGGCCAGCAATCAAACCCAAAACCGGAGTGCTATTGGGGTTCACCGGATTCGCTCAGTTTGGCAACTTGCCGTTGAAGGTCTTTGATCATCTTTTTCATTTCCGGCAGGTACTCAATCAGACTGTACGCCCGTTTGGCTTTACTGGCGTCAATGGCGGGGGTGCCGACGATGGTCGCTCCATCCGGCACATTATTCAAAACGCCCGCTTTGGCGCCGACTTTGACGAGGTTGCCGATGGTGATATGTCCGATTACGCCGACCTGTCCGCCGAGGACAACATGATGGCCGAGGGTTGCTGAACCTGCTACGCCGACCTGCGGTACCAGCAGGCAATAGGGTCCGACTTTTGTCCCGTGGCCGATGGCGACGCTGTCGCCGATCTTGCTGCCTTTGCCGATAATGGTATCGTCGAGTGTTCCCCGTTCGATGGCGCAGCCGGAACCGATTTCGACATCGTCTTCGAGGATGACCCTGCCGATATGCGGGATTTTGTGGTGGATGCCTTTGTGTGTGGCGAATCCGAAGCCATCCTGGCCGACCGAGGCGTTGGAATGAACAATCACGCAATGTCCTACGACACAGCTATCGTAAATTACGGCGTTGGGATAGAAAATGCAATGATCCCCAACTGTAACATCTGGGCCGATAAACACGCCCGGATAGATCTGGCAGTTTTTACCGATGCTGGCGTTCTCGCTGATGGTGGCAAAAGGATGGATATTGCATCCGTCGTCGATTTTAGCCGAGGGACTGATCGAAGCCTGCGGACTGATGCCGGTTATAGGGTGCTGGCGGTGGCCGTGCAGCAAGACGACAATCTGCATAAAGGCGTAGTAGGGGTCCTCGGCGACCAGCAGCGATGCCGGAGAATCCATCGGAGCAGGGACAATCACCGCTGCCGCCTTGGTGGTTTGTACCTGCGGCTCGTATTTTTTGTTGCTCAGGAACGTAATATCGCCGTTGCCTGCCTTGTCGAGCGTCGCTGCTGAGCGGATAACGAGATTTCCGTCACCAACGACTTTCCCGCCAACATGAGCGGCTAATTCCTGTAAATTTTTTGTCTGCATTCAAATATCCTGATAAATAACGACCTATTTCTGGGGGATTATATCCGTTCCTGACAAAACGTCAAGGATTTGCTTGAAGATAGGTATCCAAAATTACAGATGGAGGTATGAAAAACAAGCCATCGGAGCGGGATTTAACCCAATCCGTATCGTGTTTTCGTCGTTTAGCCTCGCAGGGTTATTTCAGCCGTAATTTGCGCGAACTGATCCGTTTCGGCACGGAGCTGCTTGACGAAACCGCTATCTTCTATTGTTCCGATGGCGGCGATCATTTCTTCGTTGTTGCGGAAAGTCGTCTGCCGGAAAGAATTGTCATAATCTTTCTTTCGCGAGAGATAGACCTGGTCACGAACATATTCCTGGATGCCTACCGTTTTGCGTAAGGCGTCGAGCCATTGGTCTTTGGTTAATTCTGAAACGCCGTCAATATCGCATAGCGTGGCGAAAGCATGTTTTTGTTTTTCGAGAGGATACGCCTGCCACAGGGCATCATATCGTTTATGGATATGAGGGGCTCATCTCCCAGAGCTGGATAATGCTAAGAATTGCCGAAAAACTTGGATTTCAGACGGGGACACTGGTCGAGGTACGTCAAAGAAACGATAATCAGCCGCCTAATTCCCGTTTTTGCAATTATTGTGGCTGAAAATTTTGATTTTTTAAGATAAGTTTGGTATTCTGTTAGAAAAGAGTCTCGGCGTTGTAGATGAGCAGTTTATACAGGGTTATATGGGAAATCCAAGCTTAAAGTATAGCGGTTTTACCGGGAAAATCCAGTAGTAAAAAATTTACGGACAAAGACTCATAAGACTCTTGTTTTATCTATCCTTATTTGGTAGAATACTTTCACTTTGTACGGCATGAAATATCAAAAATATTTGCGGTTTTAAGGAAAATGATTCGATGGATCACGTATCGATACAACCGCCGGGAAGCATCGGCAAAAATTTCATCCCCTCTGACTATCTGCCGGCCGGCAAAGATGAGTACTACCTCCGTAATACCCAGGCTGACCAGCCCCGGCAATGGAGAAATCTGCGGGCTGATGAACTGGAACGGCTGGTCAAAAACGGCAACACGTCGAGCAACTGGGATCAGG
>CAZVXR010000326.1:0-17756 GCA_964630865.1 uncultured Pirellulales bacterium
CGGCGGACTGGCGGTAAGTTCCTGCTGCGCATTGAGGATACGGACGTTAAACGAAACACCCCGACCGCCACAGCCCAGGTTCTGGCAGACCTCAAATGGCTCGGCATCGACTGGGATGAAGGTCCGGACAAGGACGGCCCCAATGGCCCCTATCTCCAATCCCAGCGGCTGGAACTATATACAAAATTTGCACATCAGCTTGTCGATCAGGGCAAAGCCTACTATTGTTTCGATACTTCGGAAGAATTAGGGGAAATGCGTAAGCAGGCCGAAACCGACAAACGCCGGAGCGTCTATCAAAGGCCCGCGACATTTCCCGACAAATCCGATATGGAAAAAGCCCGCGCCGAAGGTAAGCCGGTAACCATCCGTTTTGCGGTAGACCAGAGCAAGCCCGTTGTCATCACCGATGAAATTCGCGGCCAGGTGCAGTTTGACCCCGCGGAATTTGGCGACTTTATCATTATTAAGAGCGATGGCTTCCCAACCTACCATTTTGCGGTCGTAATCGACGATGAGCTGATGGGGGTAACCCACGTCATCCGCGGGCAGGAACACCTGATGAATACGCCCAATCACCAACTGCTCCAGCAGGCGCTTGGATTCCGCACGCCGACGTATGCCCACCTGCCTCTGATTGTTAGCGAGGGCGGCGGCAAATTGAGCAAGCGCGAACGCGCCAAAGTCCTCAAAGATGCGGTAAAAAAGACTCCTAATATCGATTTATCGGCAATGGCCAACGCTGGCGGCATCGCTCTTAGCGAGGTGCACAGTTTCCTTGCCGGCGACACCACCCCCGACATGCCGATGGTGGACGCGATGGCCGCATTTGTCGGCGTGCATCTGCCGGAAATCAATATCGTCGATTTCTTTAAAAGCGGATATCTGCCCGAAACAATGCTCAATTTTCTTGCCTTGCTCGGCTGGAATCCCGGCGATGCCCGTGAGATTATGACCACGCAGGAACTGACTGCATCATTCGATTTGTCGCGGGTCAATAAGAGCAACAGCCTTTTTGACCGTAAGAAATTGCTGGCGTTTAACATGGAACATCTCAAACTGTGCAATCCGCAACGGCTGCTCGGTCATTTTAAGGCATACCTGAAAGAAAATGCCTCGCCGGTTGCCGCTGCTGAGGATGCTTTGTTGGCGCGATTGCTGAAAATCAGCGAAGGCGCTAAGACATTTGAGCAAATCGAGCAAAAATCTCGGTTTGCGTTTATGGCCGACGATGCGATTATCTATGATACGGACGCGGTCAATAAAGTGTTGCTCAAAAACGATGGATTAGCTCTGCTTTCCGTTGTTTCGCAGGGGTTAAAGGGATTGCCGAAGCTGACCGCCGAATCCATCGAGGCGATGCTGCGGGCGATTGCCGAAGAAAAGCAGGTTGGTCTCGGCAAGATTGCCCAGCCGCTGCGGGTGGCGCTGACTGGCACAACCATTAGTCCGCCGATTTTCGACACGGTGGATATTTTAGGTCTGGATAGAACGATTAAACGGATTGAGTTAACCATACAGAAATTTACCGCATAACCATTGGGAGAATAAAGCAATGTCATTATTGGTCACAGGTTCGATAGGAATCGATACGGTACGGACGCCTTTCGGCTACAACAAAGATTGTATCGGCGGATCGGTAATCCATTTTTCAATGGGTGCCGGGATGTTTACGGATGTCAAACTTCTTGGCGTTGTCGGTGAAGATTGTCCGTTTAATTTCAAGGAGCTATTCGAGGGTCGGAATGTGGACTTAACCGGTCTGGAAGTCCGCAAAGGCAGTAAGACTTTCCGTTGGTCCGGCTCGTACGAGGGCGACATGAATTCGGCGAATACGGAGGCGGTGGAGCTTAATGTGCTGGCCGAAAACCCTCCGAAGATGCCGGAAAGCTACCAAGACTCGGAATATGTCTTTTTAGCCAATACCTCGCCATCGCTGCAAATGAAATTGCTGGATCAGCTTTGCAGGCCGTCATTTGTCGCCGCCGACACGATGAATCTTTGGATTACTACGGCCCAGGACGACCTAAGACAGCTGCTGGATCGGATTGACATGCTGATTATCAATGAGGGTGAGGCGAAATTGCTGACAGGGCATCGAAATCTGGTAACCGCGGCCAAGGTAATCATCGAAATGGGTCCGCGTGTCGTAATCATTAAAAAAGGCGAATACGGTTCAATGATGATTACTGCCGAGGGCGATCATTTCCTGCTGCCGGCGTATCCGGCAGAGGTGGTTATTGATCCGACCGGCGCGGGCGACTCCTTTGCCGGAGGCTTGATGGGGTACCTGGCTGCGGCGGGGCGGGTGGATGTCATCAGCCTCCGCAATGCGATGGTTTACGGTACTGTCGCCGCGTCATTTACCATTGGGGATTTTTCGGTCTATGGCATTCGAAACGCGACCCGAGTGATGATTGATGACCGGTTTGACCAGCTGAGAAAGTTTACACAGTTCTAATCAGGAACTAAAATAAAAAATCAAAAATAAAAATGCAAAACGACAAAGAAAAATTTAAAGAGTCATTTAAACGGCGGCTTTACTCGTTCGTTTTGAAGATGATCGATTCTTTGGATAAATTACCAAAAGATAACATCTCAAATCGTCTCAGCGACCAGCTTTTACGAAGTGGAACAAGTATTTTTTCTAATTACATCGAAGGACAGGCCGCCAGCAGCAAAAAAGAATTCACAAATTACTTTCAGATTTCCTTGAAATCTTCCAATGAAAGCAAGGTTTGGTTTGCACTGCTAAAAGACAGCAAACGAGCTAAAACAGAAGATACAAAATGGTTTTTGGATGAATTGAATGAACTTTCCAATATTTTGGCGTCGAGCGTTCTTACGCTAAAAGGAAAACGGTGATTTTTGAATTTTAATTTGTCATTTTTATATTTACATTTTGATTTTTGATATGTGAAAACAAATGGTTCAATCATGTTCTACAAAAGATTAAAGTATGCG
Source organism: uncultured Pirellulales bacterium (assembly GCA_964630865.1). GTDB lineage: Bacteria > Planctomycetota > Phycisphaerae > Sedimentisphaerales > Anaerohalosphaeraceae > Anaeroglomus. Next base: position 2,965 of record CAZVXR010000326.1, read on the forward strand.
TTTATTTGTCGCCATTGAAATCAATGAAGAAGTCTGCAGCCGGATTGAAAAAGTCCGCAAACGGCTTGCCAAGGAAACCGCCTTGCCGCATGGTGCCGTCAAGTGGGTCGAGCCGGACAATACCCATCTGACACTGGTGTTTCTCGGCGAGGTTGCCGATCGGCAGGTGATGGATGTCTGCGGGATTGTTGACGAGGTTTGCGCATCGCATCGGGGCTTTGAAATCGAGGTTAAGGGATTGGGTACGTTTGGCAAACCCGTTCGGGTGGTCTGGGCGGGGATAGCCGATAGTCCTGCACTGAAAGCCCTGCAGCGGGAGCTAAACCGCGGCTTTGAGGTTGGCGGCTGGCCGGTGGAAAATCGCGGCTATGCGGGGCATCTGACCCTGTGCCGCGTCAAACTTCCCGCCGCGGGCGATATGCTGCGAAATGCCATCGTCCCGATACAGGAGGACGCATTTGGCGCAAGTTTTGTCGATTCGGTATGCGTATTTGACAGCCATCTTTCCGGCGGGGCCCCGACTTATACGGTGGTGCATCGGGTAGAACTAAAGTAAAATTAAAAATCAAAGATCAAAAGGCAAAATGACAAATTAAAAATTAAAAAGAATGCCATCCTGCCGCTATTTTTGGATTTTGCATTGTCATTTTGATATTTACATTTTGATTTTTAATTTTGCTGTTACGAAAATGTGAATTGAAATTATATAGAGAAGAACTTAAAATTTAACTTAGGAGTCCAAACAATGGCATTTACAAAGAAAAAAGCTGCCCCGGCAAAAGAACACATCAGGGAAACCGTTAAAGCAGACACGGACAAGAGCAAGTCCTCCAAGGCGGAGGCGGCTGCCGTTAAGAGCGACGCACTGGATCGGGCCATTGCCCAGATTGAAAAGCAGTACGGCTCCGGCTCGATTATGAAGATGGATGAGTCGAACGTCAAGAAGATCGACGGCATCAGTACCGGTACCCTCTCGCTGGATATCGCTCTTGGCGGGGCGGGCATCCCGCGCGGCCGAGTCATCGAATTCTACGGGCCTGAATCTTCCGGCAAAACGACGCTGGCTCTGCACGTCATTGCCAACGCTCAGAAAGTCGGCGGCGTGGCGGCATTTATCGATGCCGAACACGCGCTGGATACGACCTGGGCCAAGAGACTCGGCGTCAATGTCAATAATATGCTTGTCAGCCAGCCGGATACCGGCGAACAGGCGCTGGATATCTGCGAGATGCTGGTTAAGTCCAACGCGGTCGATATTATCGTCATCGACTCGGTTGCGGCGCTGGTTCCGGCGGCCGAATTGCAGGGCGAAATGGGACAAAGCCACGTTGGACTCCAGGCCCGTCTGATGAGCCAGGCGCTGCGGAAGCTGACCGGGGTTATCAGCAAGAGCAAGACCTGCGTGATCTTTATTAACCAGATTCGTATGAAAATCGGCGTGATGTTCGGCAACCCCGAAACCACCGCCGGCGGCAATGCGTTGAAGTTTTATTGCTCTGTCCGTATCGACGTCCGCCGTGTCTCGACGATTCAGGATGCCAAAGGCGAGGCCATCGGCAACCGCGTCCGAGCCCGCGTGGTCAAAAATAAGTGCGCTGCTCCGTTTAAGACTTCCGAGTTTGATATTATGTTCGACAGCGGTATCAATTTCGAAGGCGACTTGATCGATCTGGCCGCCGAATGCGACGTTATTAACAAGAGCGGTGCGTGGTTTACCTATGGCAGCCACAAACTCGGCCAGGGTCGCGACAACGCCAAGCAATACATCATGGAACACAAAGACGTGATGGATGAGATTACGCACAAGGTGCTGATCGCCAAAGGCGTCATCGCGGCGGAATAGGAATTTAGGTATACAAGAATGTAGGTATACAGGTATACAGGTATACAAAAACCAATGGGTGGCCTGCTCATGCTTGCGTGGGCAGGCCGTGAAAGTGACGGTGAGAAAGGCTTTGAAATGACACAATATCGAGTTGATTTTGTTTCAATGAAGTGGGAAAGGCCGGCTGCAGCAGTCAGGTTCAAAGCTTATGAGCAGGAAGGTAAGAAGCTGCGTCTGGTCGAGTTTAGCAAAGGATTCATTGAACCTGACTGGTGCAGCAAGGGGCACATCGGGTATATTCTTGATGGACAAATGGAAGTTGATTTTAATGGCAAAGTCGTGCTATTCAGTGCTGGCGACGGTGTCTTTATTCCAGCGGGTGAAAAACACAAACATAAAGCTACAGTACTTACAGATGTTGTGAAAGTAATCCTGGTTGAAAATGCCTGATAGAACCGAATGGGGTAATAAGTGCTTCAATGGGGTAATATTCGGGATAATAAGATTGTGGCGGCGACAAAAACCTGCTTGCTCGAAAAAGAGCAAGCAGGGCACCCGGCTGCGATATATTTGCTGTCCGGCAAAATATGATTTGGCAAAATAAGACATCCTGCGGAGTTGTTCGACCCTTTCAGGGTCGAGGGTGTTTCGGGGGTATTTGTTTTCTCCGGGTTTCACGGTGTTCACCCGGAGCTATTCGGGTTTGACCCTTACGGGTCAAGAAAAGATTTTTTCGTCATACGTAGTTGAAGGGCAGACACGCAGGTCTGCCCCTACAGCGGGTGAACACATCGTATGATATATTGGGCGGGTTTGAAGTTTGCTCGTATGATGTGAATTTTCCGAAGCAGGATGCTTCGGCTACCTTGGGGGCGAACACCTCTGCAAATGATTATAAATCAGCGTAGGCAGAGCCTGCCTACGTAAATTTGGGTTCCGGTTACTCGTGGCGGAGGGATTCGATGGGGTCCATGTTGGCGGCTTTGACGGCGGGGTAGAGGCCGAAAGTCAGGCCTACCGCGCCGGAGATTCCGAACGACAATAGCATCGACTGGGCGGTGATGACGGTCGGCATTTTGCCGAAGAAAGTTACCGCGATGGGGATAATCGCCCCCAGCGCCATGCCCAACAGTCCGCCGGTTAAGGTCAGCAGCAGCGTCTCGGATAGAAATTGCAGCACGATGTCTTTTTTCTTTGCCCCCAGCGCCCGGCGGATACCGATTTCGCGTGTCCGTTCACTGACGGTGGCAAGCATGATGTTCATAATGCCGATGCCGCCGACCAAGAGGGAAATGGCGGCAATGGAACCTAAGACGATGCTGAATATCCGTTTGGTGCGAATGGCTTGCCGCAGCAGTTCCAGCGGTACGACGATTTGATAGTCCTGCTCTTTATGGAATCGCTTGAGGGCTCCATCCAGAACATCCCGCGTGGGCAAAACCCGTTCGATAGTCGGGACTTTGACGGTGATTTCGCTAAGCTCGACCTTTTCGCCGACGATGCCGGATGAGCCGCCGAATTGGATGGAGGTGTCTCCGAATCGCGATTTCATGGTGGTTATCGGGATGTAGATGCGTCCGCCGGCGCTGGCGGTTGAGGCGGAGTCCGCTTTGGTTTCCAGACGGTCTTCGCTTGACTGAACGCGGGCTTCGCTGACTACGCCGACGACGCGATAATAATTGCCGGCGATCTTGATGTCGGTATCGACCGGATCGTCGAACATAAACAGATTGTCGGCGACATTGCGGTCGACGACGCACACCGCCTCGTTGTGGCGCAGGTCGGAGGGGCTAAGAAACCGTCCCAGGTTCAGTTCTATCGGGGCCAGTTCCGGATACCATGCGACGGTTCCGACCACATCGACCGCCAAAACACGATTGCGGTAGTAAGCTCTGTCGGAAATGATTTTGGATTGTACTACCACCTGCGCATCGGGAATGGTCGCTCGAAATCGCTCGGCGTCGTCATACTTTAGGCCATACTCGGTGATGGATTGCTGGCTGCTGTCGGAAGCGGTTTGCTGTGGGGGTTTGACGGTTTTAAGAATAATATTGGTGCTGCCGAGGCGGGCGATTTGCGCCTGGGCCTGCTGGCTGGCGCCCTCGCCGATAGCGAGCATGGCGATGACGCTGGAGACGCCGAAGATAATACCGAGCATCGTCAGCATGGATCGAAGCCGATGCAGCCAGAGACTGCGGAGGCTGACTTGCAGGACGCTGATTAGCTGTGTCCACGGTATCATCATAGCCGGCCCCCATTGACGACCTGCCGTTCGATTTTGCCGTCGAGCATGTGGACGGATCGCTGGGTGCGTGCCGCGACATTGGGGTCGTGGGTAACGACGATAAGCGTCTTGCCGGAAATATGAAGCTGGTCGAGCATCTCGAGGATTTCGCGTCCGCTTTTGCTGTCTAAGTTACCGGTCGGTTCGTCGGCCAGCAGGATCAGGGGGTCGTTGGCCAGCGCCCGGGCGATGGCGACGCGCTGCTGCTGCCCGCCGGACAGCTCCGAGGGTTTATGTTTGAGACGGTCGCTCAGGCCGACCCGCGCGGCCAGCTCTTCAGCCCGCTGCCTGCGCTGGTGTTTATGGACTTGCTGATAGTACATCGACACTTCGATATTTTCGATGATATTCAGTTGCGGGATCAGGTTGAACGATTGAAAGATGAAGCCGATGCGTTTGCCGCGGATGCCGGATAAGGTATCGTCGTCCATTTCAGAAACATCCAGACCGCCCAGCAGATAGCGGCCGCCGGTGGGACGGTCGAGACAGCCGAGCAGATTTAAGAGCGTGGATTTGCCGGAGCCGCTGGGTCCCATGATCGAGACATATTCGCCGCGATGAAAATCCAGATCGATCCCCCGCAGTACCGGCAATTCGGTATGCCCGAGGAAATACGACTTGCGGACGTCTTCCAGCCGCACTACGATTTCCGGCGAATCGGACGTCATTGGGGGGCTTCCCTGGGTACGGAATTCTGTTGCGGGGTTGAATTGGCGTCGGGGCGGGGCTTGCGCGGATGGCCGCCATTTTGCGGGGACTTTTTGTTTCCCGGAAGCGGCGGCTTGCCGTTTTTGGTTTCGGATGCGTTTTGCGGCTGGTCGTAAATGCGCGGCGGATTCAATATGACTTTCTCGCCTTCTTCGAGTCCACTGGTAATCTGGACATACTTGTCGTTGTATGCGCCGATGGTTACTTCACGTTCTTTTCTGTCGCCGAGGGTATGGATATAGCAAATCTTTTTGCCTGCGCGATTGGCGACGCATTGCAGCGGAACCGCGATGACATCCTGCAATTCCGCGATGACAATTTCCACCTTGGCGGACATTCCGGGACGCAGCGACTGGCCGCCTTCGAGCGTTACATCCGTCGCGTAGAGCTTTAAATCCGGATTGGATAAAAACGATCCCGGATCCGGCAGGGGGGCGATCTTCAGCACCTGGCCGGAAAACGCATTATCCGGCATCGCATCGATGGTGATTCGGGCTTTCTGGCCGACGAGGATTTTGTCGATGTTGGTTTCGTGGACTTTGGTATCAACCAGAATGCCTGATGTACTCGGAATCGACATGATCTCTTCCCGCTCAGATATTTCGCGTCCGACTTCAATGGAGGTTCTCGAACGGCTGCTGAAACGCTGAGTTTGGGAGGCATAGACAACCATTCCGGGGCACGGCGCTTTGACGGTGCTGGCGGCGATCTGACGCTGCAACTTTTCGAGGCGTTCTTTTTCGAGAGCGAACTTGGCTTCGGCATTGCTGAACTTTGCTACGGCCTGTGCTTCCATAGACCGGGCTTTGGCTAAAATCCGTTCCAACTGCCGGTTGGATTCGATATAATCGCTGAATAATTTTTGCGACTCTTTTGGAAACTCATAGCGGATGAACAGGTCGATGGCCGTTTGGGTCTGTTCGAAATTGATGCGGGTTTTCTCGGCTTTAAGCTGGTCGGATTCCAGCTCGGTCTTGGCGACATAATCTTTGGCGGCCAGTTTTTCGGTCCAGGTTAATGTTTCTTGTGCCAGTTTGTACTCGGATTGAGCTAAGATGATATTTGCGGTTAGCTGTCTGTGTTTCTGGAGCGATTCGCCGCCGAGCCGATTGGGGTCTTCGGTCAGCTTAACGAAGTCCTCATCGGTCAGCGGTTTGCCGTTGGCATCGGCGACCAATTTATCGGCGGCGAATTGGCCGAGATATTTCTGTAAATCCATCAAGGCGAACTTGACTGCCAGGCGACCCTGCTGGATGTCGGATTCATTTTGATTTTTTTGAATATCGAGACTTTCTCTGGCATCGGTAAAGTCGGCCATCGCGGAATTATACTGGATTTGCTGCCGGTTGAGGTCTTCTTTCAGCCCTGAGGCGTCTAATTCGAGGATGACTTTGCCATCAGCGACGTCCTTGTCGGTCAACATGGTGCCTTCCGGGATGATGCTGACAATGGTGGTTCGCCCCTCGACCGCCGAACGGATGGTTATGGCGTTGCTGGCTTTCAGCGATCCGCTTTCGATGACGCTGATGGTCATGTTCTGCCGCGATACGGGGTAGGTGCTTTCGCTGCCGCCGTGCATCGCCGCGCGATTTGCTTTGCCTTGATAATACCACCATCCGCCAACGACGGCGACGAAAACGGCCGAGCCGATTAGTAATTTTTTCCTGTCAATGTCTCTGGTATTTGCCATAATCCATCCGGTTTAACGGTTAGTATTTCGATATCGCGATAGAAACTCAATTTGGCGATATTATAATCAATCAGGTTCGAGGTTACATCATTTTGTGCCGACAGCAGCGAATCTTTCGCATCGAGCAAGTCGCGTGCCTGGGCACGGCCGGCCTGAAAAAGCAGCGTGGTGCTATCAACGCGCTCCTGTGCCAGTTTAAGGCTTATTTTTTGAATCTGATAGCGCTGGGCGTTTTCAATCAGACTGCGGTAATTGTTGCGTACGTCCAATTTGACATTATCGACGGCGCTGGCATAGCTTCGCTGCCGCTGCATCAGGGTAATCAGCGATTCCCGATAGGCGTTGCGTTCGGCCAGCCGGTCCAGCGGCAAATCCAGCTCGGCACCGAGAGTGTAGGCTCCGTCGTTAAACCGCAGCCGTGCTGCTTCCGTATCCGGTGTTGAGGCGACCTGTGAGCTTGCGACCAGATTAAGGTCGGCCAGCAGGGCGTTTTCGGAGACTTTAATTTTACGGCGGGCATCATCGACCTGGTCTTTGATGGTCGCCAGATCGAGTCGAAGCGATAATGCGGTTGCGATAGCATCCTCGCTGCCAAATTGCGGTTCGACGACTTCCATCGCTGAAAGCGTTGTCAGCGCATTGGGGTCTAATTGCAGCGGAGCATCGGTTGTGATGGCAAGACTGATTTTGAATGCGTCCAGAGCCTGCTGATATTGGCGTTCAGCGCTGGCAAGACTGTCCCGTGCCTGCAGCATCCGCTGTTCGGTCTGGTCGGCTTCGAGTTTGGCCAGCCGTCCGGCCTCGGCGTTGGCCTTGGCCTGTTCGTACGACAAGAGCAGGCTTTGATAATTGCTTTCGGCGTTTTTAACGCGGTCTTGGGTTTGCAGGACGCGAAAGTATGCACTGACTGTCGAAACGACAAAGGTTTTGCGGTAGCGGCTGAATGTGCGAATCTGATACAGCACATTCCGTTCGGCCTGCGTCAGGTTTTCTTGTACGATGTCTTTGCCCGCTCCGCGCAGCAGGGGTTTGCTGATGCTGCCGGCCAGAATACTGCCTAAACTGGCATCCGACTGGCCCGTCAGGTAGGTAAGCCAGTCGGTGGTGATGCTGGTGGAAATTTTCGTTCCATCGGCCAAAAGCTGGTTAAATCCCAGTTGTCCGCCTGCCCCGACGGACTCGCCGCCGTCATCGGCTCGATTGAGGTAGCCGGCATCGATGGTCCCGAACCATGAGGCGGCGAAATTATGCCGGAATAGGGTTAAATCCAGAGCGGTTAAGTAGAGATTTTCTTTTTGCAGTTGGTAATCGCGGTTGCGGGCGGTGGCCAGTGCGACGGCCTCGGCGAGGCTGACTACGCCGGTGGGGACATAGTTCGGGTCGAAAGTCAGGTCATTGGGTTCTATTTCGACATCTCCGATGCGGGAGTTGGCTTGTGTGCCGTGCTGAGGTTTCCACTTGCTGTCTAAAATTCCCCGCACCTCGTTGTCGGCATCTTCTTTGTACTCTTGGTTGCTGCAGCCTGGGAGGATTAAGCCTAAAAGGCAGACAGCCGCAGCGAGCCTGAGCGATTTACCTGAAATAAAACATACTATATTCATATTGTCCACTATTAAGTGTTTAGACAAACTCTCCGCCAACAGAGGTTATGACGATACACGATAGGGGTAATGTTGCAAAAAAAATAGTTATTTTGAAATTTTTGTTGCTGCTTTTACTTTTTTTGCCGGTTGCAAGCCGATATAGGCTGAATACAAAAGGAGTTTTTCATGGCAGAATCATTTACCTGGCAGTGGCTGATTGGCCATCTGGAAATTTTGATCGGCTTTAGTATTGGTGTGGTATTGGTCACTCGTGTTCTAAGGCAGCGCAGGTCGCCTACCGGGACGATGGCGTGGCTTTTGGCGATAGTTTTAATTCCGTATGTCGGTGTGCCGCTGTATGTGATGCTGGGCGGGCGCAAGATGAAGCGCAGCGCCGCCGGGAAGCTTAAAACGCACTTTTCAAGGCCATCAATGCGGCTCAATATCCCGCAGACTAAGGTTGATGAATTGCTGGAAAGCTATAATCTGCCGCCAGCGTGCGGGGGCAATCATCTTGAACTGCTCACTGATGGCTGCCGGATTTATCATCGGCTGGCCGAGCTGATTGATAAGGCGAAGTCTTCGATCTACATTTCGACGTTTATCTTCCGCACCGATCCGGTCGGCAAAGACATTTTGTCGCGCTTGACCGAAAAGGCTCGGCAGGGCCTTGATGTGCGGGTATTGCTGGACGGCTTTGGCGCTGTTCAGACTGGCGGGCGTTTTTTTAAGCCGCTGGTTGCCGCCGGGGGGAAATACGATTTTTTCATGCACCGGATGTTTCGCGGCAGAACCAATCTCCGCAATCACCGCAAAATTGCTCTGTTTGACAGCCGGATTGTGCTGGCGGGGGGAAGCAATATTGGTTCTGAATATATCGGCCCTGTGCCCGACAGCAAACGATGGAGCGATTTATCGTTTGTTCTGGAAGGACCGGCGGTGATGGGGTACCGCGAAATTTTCAATTCGGACTGGGCCTTTACGACAGGCCAGCGGCTGGAAATTGCCGCAGAGAACCCGAACCAGTTGCCTTTCTCCGATTCGGAGTCGGTGACTGTCCAGGTGGTTCCGTCCGGGCCGGATGTCGAAGGCGATCCGCTGTATGATGCGATTATGACGGCGATATTTACCGCCCAGCATTCGATTCAGATTGTAACGCCGTATTTTATTCCCGATGAGCCGCTGCTGAATGCGATTCAGTTGGCGGTTCGTCGCGGCGTGGATGTGCGGATTATTGTCCCGGCCAAATCCAATCATCCGCTGACGGATCTGGCTCGCGGGATTTATCTGCGGGATGTCAGCCAGTCGGGGGCCAAGGTCTATTACTATGCTCATGGAATGATTCACGCCAAGGCGATTTTGGTCGACCGTACGCTGGTGATGATCGGCTCGGCCAATATGGACTCACGCAGTTTGTTTTTAAATTACGAAGCGATGCTGATTGTCTATAGCCCAAAACCCCTGCTGGAATTGCGTGAGTGGATGGATGCCATTGAGCAAAAATGCCAAAAACAAGGCCTTGAGGCGGGTTTTGTAAGGACGATGCTGGAACACGTTCTGCAGCTTTTTGCGCCGCTGCTGTAGGGGGAAAGTTTTTAGTTCGTAGAAAATAATTTTGCCACAGAGGACACAGAGAAACACAGAGTAAAAGGGTTTTTTATTCCTGTATTCCTGTATTCTTGATTTCCTATTATTTTTGCTTTTTGCTTTTTAATCTTTGATTTTATTTTCCAGCCAGTCGGCGCCGAGTTGGCCGCAAGCGGCGCGGATGGATTGGCCGCGTTTGAAACGGATGACGGTTTCGATGCCGTTGCGTTCCAGAATCTCGGCAAAGTGCCGAATGGCTGCGGGTGTGGACGGCAGAAAATCGCATCCTTCAAAGGGATTAAACTCGATCAGATTGACGTTGCATTTGAGCGGCTTTAGCAGTTCGGCCAGCAGCCGCGCCTGCTGCGGGGCGTCATTGAGGCTCTGAATCATGCAATACTCGATGGTAACCCGGCGCTTGGCAACATCCTGATATTGAATGACTGAATCGACCAACTGGCGGATAGTGCACCGGTTGGCCGCTTTCATCAGGTTTTTGCGGGTCTTATCGTCCGCCGCGTGCAGAGAGATTGCCAGACGCGGGTGGAGCGTTTCATTGGCCATCGCCGCAATTCGCTCGGGCAGTCCGCAGGTGGAAATCGTGATATGGCGGATGCCGATATTCTGGCCGTCCTTGTGATTAATCAATGCCACCGAGCGCATTGTCGGGTCGTAGTTATCCAGCGGTTCGCCCATGCCCATATAGACTAAGTTATTGGCTTTGCCGACGACCGTCTGCATTTGATAGACCTGGTCGACGATCTCCGCGGCGGTCAGATTTCGCTGGTATTTCAACTGACCGGTCGCGCAGAACAGGCACCCCATGCGGCAGCCGACTTGCGTGGAGATGCAAAAGGTGTTGCGTTCCTCGTCCCGCAGACGCACCGATTCGATCCGGCAGCCGTCGGCGGTTTCGAAGACAAACTTCACCGTGCCGTCCAAATCTTCAAAGGTCTGGATGGTTTTCAGGGTTGAAATGCCGTAGCCCGCGTCGGTCAGCGCTGCGCGAAACGGCTTGGACAGCGGGGTAATCTGGTCCAGCGACGCGGCGTTTTTCTGATGAATAAACGTAAACAGATACTTGGCGACAAATGGCTTTTGGCCGAATTGGGCGACAATTGTGTTTAGTTCTTCCGGGATACTATTTTTCAGGTCTTTTTCCATTCCGACTACTATACTCGGCCGGGGCGACTTGAGCCAGTAAAATTCAACCCAGCTTTTTTATTGTCCCAACACGAACTTTCGGTACAATGCGGACTATGGAAAATAATGAGAAGTTAAAAAATATCGCCGCCGCCTGTATTCAGATGGATGGATTTTTTACCGGGGATTTCAGCGTGAAACGAAAATCGAAGAAAGCGGAAATAAGTACCGTTGCGCCATCGTCATCGGCAGAGCCGACTGAAATGCCCGAGGTTTCTTCGGATTCGGCGGCGGGGCTGGCGAAAATCGCCGATAGGGTGCGGAAATGTCGGAAATGCGAGATCGGCTCAACCCGGCTTAATGCCGTGCCCGGCGATGGAAGCCCGACCGCTCGTCTGGTCTTTGTCGGCGAAGCTCCGGGAGCCGATGAAGATGAGCAGGGGCTGCCGTTTGTGGGCAGGTCGGGGCAGCTTTTGGAAAAGATGATTATCGCGATGGGGCTGACTCGCCAGAGTGTCTTTATCTGCAATACCATCAAGTGCCGCCCGCCGGAAAACCGCGATCCTAAGCCCGATGAGATTGCTAATTGTATGCCGTATTTGAAGCAGCAATTGGCGGCGATCCGTCCGGAAATCATCGTCGCGCTGGGGGCTCACGCGGCCAAGACGCTGCTGGATACCGATAAGCCCATCGGACAGGTTCGGGGGCAGTTTCACGAGTATCGGTTTTCGGACGACTTTCCTCCGGCCAAGTTGATGCCGACCTATCATCCGTCGTACTTATTGCGAAACTACAGCGACGACAATCGCCGGCGCGTCTGGGAAGACCTGCAAAAAGTCATGCAGGAATTAGGGCTGAAAAAGTAGGAATGCAAGAATACAGGAATGCAGGAATAAAAAAATCTCTGTTTTTCTCTGTGTCCTCTGCGGCAAAGACCAAATTTCAATTTTGCAATCCTACTTGCCGGTCAGTGTGATTTTGGCATCCTGATCAATTGATAGCGTTCGAATGGACATTTCCGGCAGCCGCAGCTGGACTGAGGCTGTAAAGCGGTCATCGCTTGCGGTGATGCGGACAGGTTCCGTTGCGAACATTGGCGGGGTCGAATCCAGACCGAGCAAGTCCAGCGAATTTGCGTATCCGCCGAAATTCAGGGCGTGCCATTTCTGCGCATATAAAATGCGGTGCAGTGTGTAGCGTGCCCACTCGGTCGGGTCGGGGGTAAAGTCAGCCGGCGAGCCTGCCGGCAGCGATGAAAATTGGAGATACCCCCATGCTTCCGGGCGGTGCATATTGATGACCCCCTGCGGCGTCCAGCAGCAGCGGATAAGTTTTTCCGTCGCGGCCAATTGTTCGGGCTTGATGCTGCCCTTATCGGAGGACAGGACTAATTTGCCGCGGCGTTCCGTGCGGGCGAAATTGACCCGCCAGGTCTCGCCGTTACTGGGGATGGGCGATACGCCGCCCAAAATTGCCGGCATAGCCAGCGGGATTGCCAGTTCGATCTGCCAGTATTGGTCTTTGTCGTTGGGGTCATTGAGGGTGCCTTTGGCAAAGACCGCGTGTTGAAAGCCCTGAATCGGCCACAGGCGACCGATGCCGCCGTCTTTGGGTGGTTTGTTATAGAATACGCTTTGCGGTACATTGTATGGATTGATTTTGATCAGGCTGTACTGCTGGCTGTCCGCGTTGGCGTCAAGATAGATCTCCAGATCGAAATCGATGGTGTCGATATCCTCCCGCTTCATCAGTTTTGCCTGAATATTCGTTTCGCTCAGCCAGACGGCGACATAAAGATACTCATCATCCCAGAGCATCTTGAATTTGGTCGCCGGCGACGGCTGTGCCGCTCCATACGGGGCGCGGATGTCGGTAAAAACTTCGCTCCACAGGCAGTTGTGCCAGTCGGCTTCGTCCAGCAGACCGTCGATTGCAATAGGGTTGTCGGCACGGAGGCAGACATAATGCCTTGGCGGGCTAAAGGGACGCGGGTCGGGCCCATCTTCCGGGCTGAGCAGTTGGACGTTGTCTTCGGCGAAGGCGGGATTAAGTCCCAGCCCAACGCCAATAATAAGCAGGCACAGTAACAGACAGCTATTTTTCATTTTCGATTTTCCATTTTCAATTGTCAATTTTTTGCCGCAGAGGCCGCAGAGATTAAAGAGATTCCAGCTTCCAGCGGCCAGCTTTTTCCACGAACCACACGAAACCACAGATTTCGTACATTTTAGCTAAATGCAGTTGATAGTTATTGTTCTTGTTGTTCTGTTATCGCCCCAAAGGGGCATGATATATCAGCCCAGGGCAACGCCCTGGGTAGGCATCAAATCAAAATCAAGCCCTGAAAGGGCGACATAATACTAAATTTTACACACGGCTAAAGGGTTACGATTTCGCAGATTACACAGATTATTGTTTTTTTGCCGCAGAGTTCACAGGAGAAAGTTCTTAGTTCTTGCGTTCATGTATACTTGCATACCTGCATACCTACTATTCCTGTATTCCTGCATACCTGCATACTTCATTATCGTCATCTTCATGGGCTTCATGGTTAAAAAATCCTTTTTTCCTGTAAATAATGTCACCCTCGTGAAGACGGGGGGCTGTCAAAAATCTTTTTTAAACAGGCTACCCAAAATGCTCGAACGGTTTTCCTGCCACGGAGAACGGGCGGAAGCGTCCGATATTATTGAGCATTCCAAGTGCGATACAGTTAACTAATAGGCTTGAGCCGCCGTAGCTGACAAAGGGCAGCGTCAGTCCCGTTATCGGCATCAGTCCCAGCGTCATGCTGACATTGACAAACACCTCCACCGCAAACATCGCGACGATGCCCACGGCGGTCAGTCGGGCGAAGGGGTCGGTATTGAGCCAGGCGATCTCCACGCCGCACGCAAACAGGATCGCATACAGCAGCATGACCACGATTCCGCCCCAAAATCCCCACTGATGGGCAATCAGTGCGAAGATAAAGTCGTTATGCCGTTCCGGCAGGTAGCTGTATTCGCAATACGGGCCCTGGCCGAAGCCGTAGCCTTTGAGTCCTGCTGAGGCGATGGCCTGTTTGGAGTGAAGAAGATGGTATCCTTCGTTTTTCTTCCAATCCCGCAGCCGCTGGGATGAGCCAACCATCGCTTTGGCTAATTTCGGATGTTCCGAGGCCATCTTGAAAATCTTCTCATTTTGCAGCAGGACGCAGGAAATCCGCATTTTTTGGTAATCGTGCAGGAGTGTCCATAAAAACGGGCTGACCACGATAGCCAGTCCGATAAATAGCAGCAGGTGCCGCACCCGGGCTCCGGCGACAAACAGCATCGCGAACAGCATCGGCATCAGCAGCAGCGTTGTTCCGAGGTCGGGTTCCAGCAGGATTAGCCCCATCGCCAGCAGGGTCAGGGCGAACGGGCCGAACAGTCCCAGCAGCGTCCGATAATTATCGCGATATCTTAAGTACCACGCCAGAGCGAGGATATAGGCGATTTTGCAGAATTCGGAGGGCTGAATCTGTATATATTGGTTTGCCGTGCCTATGCGAATCCAGCGGCGGGAGCCGTTGATGAGCGGGATAAAGGGCATATTGAAGACTTTATCTAGCAGCAATAACGCCAAAAGGGCTAATACGCCCGCGTAAATCCAGAAGCTGTATTGGCCTAATTTTCGGTAGTCAATAATGTTAATTGCCCAGAATGCCGCAATTCCGGCGGCAAGGTAGACCAGTTGTTTTTTCCAGTGATCGACCTCGCCAGCGGTTTCCCCGGCGGCGGATGTTGTCGTAAGTGATTTATTGTCAGTATCTTGCGCAGAAATCGGGTTGCCGGCGACGTAGATTGCGGCAAGGCCGATGGCAAACAGGCCAAGGGTTGCCGCCAGCATGATCAGCCGGGTAAAGGCCAAGCGGCCGGAAAAGATTGTAAGTGTTTCGTACAGCATCTGTTATATTTTTTGCCACAGAGGACACAGAGAGCCACAGAG
>CAZVXR010000327.1:0-7075 GCA_964630865.1 uncultured Pirellulales bacterium
GCAGTCTTTTTGCAGCATGGATTTGATCGTATCGGCGTTGAGGTCGGTATGGCGTTCTAAAATGCGGGCGGTAATCCACTCGAGCTTTTCGTACCGCTGCTTTTCATAGACATCTTTATTAAAATGCTTCCCCGCCTGCGACAGCGCTTTAAGCTCGGTTGCAATGGTCAGCCAATTGAATTGGTTCATAATTGATTCATCGAAAAGTCTATTTTGGTTTGCATAACTCCGCTGCCGATTTTCCCGCCAAGGCTCCGGTTGACCAGGCGATTTGCAGGTTGTAGCCGCCGCAGGGACCGTCGGCATTGATCACTTCACCGGCAAAGAACAGCCCGGGGCAGAGTTTGGATTGCATGGTTGTTGGTTCAATTTCGTTTAAGGCAACCCCGCCGCGGGTAATCGTCGCTTCGGCAATCGGGCGAATGCCCTTGATCGTCAGCGGCATTTCTTTAATCAGACGAATCAATTCCCGCCGCGATTCTTTGGGCAATTGCGCAGCCATAATCGGTCGGCCTTCCGTTTGAATCCGTTCGACCAGATGGAGCGTTATCGCCCGCGGCAGCAAATCGGTAATCACACGGGCAATTTCCTGCCGAGGGTAGGTCACACAGCCTTGAATGATAAAATCCTCGACCTGCTGAAACTCTTTGTCGGGACAGAAATCCAGCTTAACCTGCAGCGGCTCAGAATGGCTATGAAGATAATCGGTAACCGAACGGGACAGGTCAAATGTAACCGGTCCGCCGATGCCGTCGTCGGTGAACATCAGCGGCCCGCGAGACTGAATTTTTTTGTCGTCAATAATCGCGGTAATCTGCACATCCGGAACCGCCACACCCTGCAGCTTCATCGGCCAGGAATCAGCGCTCGTCAGCGGAGCCATCGCGGATTTGGCACCGACAATCGTATGGTCGAATGATTTGGCAAAGGTATATCCATCGCCGGTCGAACCGGTAAAGGGCCAGCTCACTCCGCCGGTAGCGATGATCACCGCGGGCGATTCGTAGGAGTCGGCTCCGGCTTTCACAACAAAATCACCGGCATATTGCTTTTCCACCGCCTGAACAGACCGCCCATGAACGAATGAAACCCCAGCCCGCCGAGCAACATCAAATAATACCCGGCTCACATCGACAGCGCGGTCGGTTACGGGAAATACACAACCTTCTTTGTCGACTTTGGTGGCAAGCCCTCGCTCGGCAAAAAATTTCTGCACGGCTTCGGGCGAGAATTCAAAAAGACTGTGCTTGAGAAAACGACCGCAAAAATCGTATTCGCGGACAAAATCATCAATAGACCCCGTATGCGTCAGATTGCACCGTCCGCCCCCGGTTTTGAGCAGTTTGCGTGTAACGGCGGCGTTTTTTTCCACAATAATGACTTTGCATCTTTGCTGCGCAGCAAAGATCGAGGCCATAAGCCCCGCCGCCCCGCCGCCGATAATACACACATCGCATCTCATTTCGTTTTTTTGGTGTCCTGAAATAGAAATTACCCTAAGGGCATATCTTATCGTTAAATCGGTCTTAAGGGAATCGAAAATTGAATTTTATGCTATTTATAGGTAAATTTCACCGAAATTCATAGGAATGGGGTGAGGAAAAACACTTTTCTTTGCAGCACAAATCAGATGTCAATAACTGGTTGGATTATTGCCTGTCTTTTGGCTATGTGTTGCGACCCATGCCGAGGTCAAATCCTATTTTCTGCAAGGTTTGGTCGAGAATACCAAAATAGGCTTCGTTATCCGGCCAGAGGATACGGGGGTCGGTGGAATACTCTTTATCGATGTCGTTAAAAAACTGTTTGAGTTTTTGCTCATCCAAACCATTTGCACAGACCGCTACCCCAAGCCGTTCGGCGTACGCGGCATTGACCTGCTGTTCAAATTGTCCCTTGAGCGGCATCAGGAACATGCGCTTTTTCAGATACAGGCACTCGCTGAGCAGCGATAAACCCGCGGTGGCGATGACGCCGGAACCGGTCGAAAGGTCGCGAAGAAAACCCTCAGTGCTGATTTGCTTAAACACGCAGTTGCCGTGTTCTTCTTCTACCTGGAAACCGTAAATATAAAAGATATGTGATGGAAATCGACCAAAGATAGAGATGAATTGGGCTTTGGTTTCCGGCGTAGAATCGGTGGAATAGACCGTAATATGCGAACGGCGATCAACTGTTAGTTCCATCACTTGTCTGCGAATCACGGGATTTGCAAAGACCGCCTTGGGGGTCTTAAGCGGAGCGGTAAAGAAATTCATAATCACATACGCATTGGCGCAGGTGTGATAGCCGCGCGTAACAATGTCCGCCTTAATCCGACTGATGAGGCCGGGGACATGGTCAAGCTTAGCCATGGTCAGCAGATGTTCATTATCGATAAATACGCACGGTACGCGATTGCGGAATGCCCACCAGGCACTGAACGGTTCAAAATCCGAAATAACCAGATCGGGAGCAAACGCTTTGACCTTTTGGCTGAATAACCGCCGATTGGTGAGAAATCCTTGAGGGTAGTTAACGATATTATCCACCACGGTCGAGAGCGCTTTGACTTGTCCATTTTTGACAACAAAATGAAGCCCATAAATCGGCTCGACACGTCCTGGAAACGGCGACGACAGGTACGACAGCGACTTTCCGGATGCAGCAAACATAACATCGCTGCCGGCCTGCATAAGTCTCCGAGCGATTAATTCCGACCTGCTGCTATGGCCGAATCCTTCGCCGGCAACTCCGAAAAGAATTTTCGCCTTATTCATCTTTCAGTCCTTAAAAAGCTGCACATAGCCGGGTCGCTACAGGGAGTATTGCCCTGCGATGCGCAAAAATGGATGTTAGGAAATTCTACTTAAATGCTGTCTGGATTTCCAGTAGAAAAAGCCGATGGTGCCAAATGTTACCGTCGGGGAGACCCATTGCGGGATATGACAGCCGAAGCTATCCAGCAGCATCACCAGGCCCAAGATTAAAATAGAGTACATCGCACCATTTTTGAGATAGATATATTTTTTGATCCGGTCGATATTGCCCACGGTAATCTGCCGGACAACCAGTGCGCCAAGACCGTTGCCCAGCAAAATCAGCGGCACCGACAGGGTAAAGGCAAACGCTCCGAGTACGCCGTCAATGGAAAATGTCGCGTCGATCACTTCCAGATACATGATTTTGCTGATGTCGCTTAGGCCGTTGCCCTTTACCAGATTTGCCTCGGCCTGTTCGGCATTCTGTTTAAAGCCGTGGGTGATAAAAAACGCTGTCGAACCAAGTACCGCCGAAAACGCCATCATCGGATTTTTCTTGATCGCGAACCACACGATAACCGCCAGCAATACCGAGACAATCGCATAGAACCAGAATCCGTATTGGAACAGCGACCGCTCTCCGGGCAGACCATAGTGCTTTTCCTCCAGAAACAGCCAGTGGAAAAACAGCAGGATCAGGAATACGCCGCCGCCGATGAGCAGGATGGGTGCGGACTGTTCGACTTTTTCCACAATCGCCGGGTCATTGCTGAATGTCGCAGTCAGCGAGCCGATAGGGCCCAGCGTCGGGGTCGTCGCCCAGACAATTCCCCACGGCAGCAGGCCGCGAAGCATAAACACCGCAAAAAGCAACCCCCAGAACAAAAACCATCGCCGGGCTTTCTGACCCATCGTTCCGAGAACTTCGGCGTTGATGATGGCATTATCGATGCTGCTGATGGTCTCAAAAAGACACAATCCGGCGACCGTTAAAATCACTGAAAACCAATTCATTGAATACCCTTTTAAATATCAGTTCTTTACAATCTCAACCTGACACTGCGGGATAGCGTCAAGGAAGAGTCTGCCATAGGATTTGGATACGATGCGGCTGTCTAAGACGACGACCATTCCCATATCAGTTTTGTTGCGGATCAGACGGCCAAAGCCCTGCTTGAATTTGATGATCGCCATCGGAAGCTGGTACGAATAAAACGGGTTGCCGCCTTTGGCTTTGATCGCTTCAATACGGCCTTCGATCAGCGGATGGCTCGGCACGGCAAACGGCAGCCGGACAATAATGACATTCGAAAGCGTCTCTCCCGGCACATCTACGCCCTGCCAGAAACTTTCAGTGCCGAACAGGACACTGCGGATATCCTGCTTAAACAGCTCCAGCAATCGAATGCGATCCATTCTGTCGCCCTGAACAAGCATTTCCATATCCTGCTCGATCATCCAGTCGCGCAGCCGCTGGGAAACCTGCTGGAGCATCTGGAAGCTGGTAAACAGAACAAACGCCCGCCCATCGCTTTTCATGAGATATTTCTGAATTGCCGCCGCCGCCCGCTCAACGTAAGTTTTGTCATTCGGGTCGGGCATATTGGCTTGAAGATACAGTTGAACCTGCCGCCGGTAATCAAACGGCGAGCCAACCTTGAGCGACTGATAATCCTGCAAACCGATGCGGGAGGCAAAATAGGAAAACCCATCCTCTTCGGCGGTACAACTGAGCGTTGCACTGGTAACGATGACCGATTCACAGGCTTCAAACAGCGTTCCCCGGATAAATGGAGCCGCGTCAATCGGCGCGCTGCGGAGCGTAATGCGGCCAGCACGGGATTGTTCGCTTTCGACCCAGAAGATAAATCCCTCGCGGGTTTGCGCCATAAACTCGGTCAGTTCCTGCTCGATCTCCAGACACCGCGCCGCGGCCTGCTGAAGCTCGAATCGCTCGTCATCGTCTTCGTCGAGACTTTTGGCCAATTTCTGCATTGCCAGACGCAGCCTGCGGACTTCGGCGGTTAGCGTATCTTTCACAAACCCCGGTTCACATCGCGCAGTGGCAGTATCGGGACGCTGGTTCAGCCAGGCCTGCACCTGAGTAAAATACATCCGCACCGCTGTTTTACAATTTCGCACAAGCGCCTGGCATTCTTCGGAACCGTTCATTTGAAGCAGCAGTCCCTTGCCCTGACGCTGATTATAGAGTTTGTCGAGAATATACAACAGCATCGATTGACTGATGCGAATGCCGAATTGATCCTCGGCGACATGCTCGATGTTGTGAGCTTCGTCGATGATAACGCATTTGAATTCCGGCAGCAGACCGGATGCGCCCTCGGCCTTAATCAGCAGATCACTGAACAATAGGGCATGATTGACGATAATGATATCGGCAGCTTCAAGCCGGCGGCGCGCCCGCTGATAAAAACAACCTGAAAAATGCTGACATTTACGGCCGCGGCAGTTGCCGTGTTCACTCTGGACTGCCTGCCAGACAGCAGGCGACGGCAGAAAATCCAGTTCGCTAATAACGCCGTCTTCGGTTTTCGCCACCCAGGCTTCTATGCCAGACAAAGCTTCGCCGCCATCATCAAATAAAGTGCTTTGCCGTTTTCGGGCGTAATCCAGTCGGCGACGACAGAGATAATTATTGCGGCCCAGCGCAAGACGAAACACAAACCCCCCATTGACCAATCCGGACAAAAAGGGCAGGTCTTTGGTGTAAAGCTGCTGCTGGAGATTGATCGTATAAGTGCTGATTATCACGGGGCCATTTTTTTGCAGAGCCTGATCGATTGCCCCCGCAAGATACGCAAAACTTTTGCCCACACCGGTGCCCGCCTCAACCGCAAGACGTTTTCGCTGACGCAAAGCCTGCTGCACCGCACGCGCCATATCCAACTGTTGCGGACGGCTTTCAAAATCACTCCACGTCGCAGCGACTAAGCCCTCTTCCCCAAGCAATCGCTCGGCATCCATTCCCTCATTCGGTAAAAAAGCGATCACTCTATATCCCGTCTATGGCCATGAACTCTATTTACCGATCTGATTGGGGTCTGCGATAGAGGGTTCAGCAGGCGGCGTCTCCGTACTTGCCGGGGCGGTAATTACAGCCAAAAGCGTATTAACGGCCGCATCTTCCGGCATGCGCTCTGCAGCCAGCTTAATCATATCCTCAGCACGCTGAATTTTGCCATCCTGCCAGAGAACGTATGCCAGCAGAAACGCCATTTCGCCGCTTTTACTGCGTTCCTGCGAGCCTGCCATTTCAATCAAACGGTTTTCGAATACATCCCGATCCCGCAGAATCGCCGCGATATTTATTTTTTGCTCTGCCAGTTTTGGATTCTGGACAAGTGCCCGGCTAAGATAATAGGCGCTGCTCATATACTCACCGGCTCCAAACAACGCCCAGCATTGTCCGGCATACGCAAGCGAGTTTTCCGGCTGCCAAAGAGCCGCCAGCGAGTATGTATCGGCCGCCTTGTAAAATCTGCCTTGATTAAGATATTCCTCCGCAGCGGCAAAATAGTCCATCGTCCTGTCCGTAATCGGACTGGCGCCAGCCTTAGGAGGCTGAGTTAAAGAAGAGGATCTGCTGGACCTGGAGCTGGACCGGTCTTCGGTTTTATCGGTGTCCTGAGACGTTTTCGCATCCTCGGATTTTTTCTGAGCCGCATTCAGCTCGCTTTGACGCAGTTCTTCGAGCATCTCATTTTTGATTTTCTCATACCGATTCAGCATCTCCTGCTGCTCAGGAGGATTTTTCCACAAATTGCTATGGGGCTCAGAATTTGGGGTCGTGGGCAAAAGCAGCGAAGGGTCAATCTGTCGACCCGCATTATCCCGGGCTTCTTTGGCCAGAACATTGATATCTTTTTTGGATTTGATGCTGTCCGTCAGCACATCCGGATTGATTCGCCGATCCAGAGCTTGCGCCAAATCATCGGGACGAGCAGTCAGAGGCCGGGGCTGGCGACTGTACTGCGTATTGTTGGTCTGCGGTAAATTTAACGGGGCATAAGGATTGATCTGGGGATTCGAACCGCCGGTCGAGGGTTTTATAAAATCCATACGCATCCCCGTTCGCGGATCCAAATAGCTGGAAGAACCGGCAACCTGCGAAGTGGAGGGGTCTGACGTCAAACGCTGAATTGACGAGCCGGAACTGCGGTTATAATAAAATGACGAACCGTAAGGCACGAAGCCGCGATAGGACTGACCGGAAGAGTCCCTTAAAAAAACGGTCTCTCCGCCTGTGCTGGATGGTTTATTGGGAACCAACCCATTTTGTGTCGAACTGGGCACTCCTGTCGCTGAGCCTCCGG
>CAZVXR010000328.1:0-7064 GCA_964630865.1 uncultured Pirellulales bacterium
TCTGCAAGAGGGCGCAGGGAAAGATCGAATTCCTTGTCATTGGGTTCGACATATTTTTCCGCCGCCTGCTTATAGAATGGCCAAGCGTTCTGGTTGGCATCGGCAACGGGCCGAACCTGCTGATTCATCACCTCCAGATAATTGGTCGTAATGACCGGCTTGCCGCTGAAGAACCAGCCGATATAGAGTATCAGCAGTAAAATCATCACGCCAACCGCCTGAAACATCCGGGCAACCATCCTCCGCCACAGCGGCCTGCATCGCTTCTTACCCCGGCGAATCAGCTTACCCAACAGCTTGGCATCCCCAAATTCCCGAATCAGTTCCTCAGCCCGCCTGATTTTCTCCTGCTCATCGGCGCACTCTGCCAGAGCATCCTCAAAATGCCCCAGCAGTTCTTCCCGCACCTCAAGCCGTATTTTTCGCCGATACCCCATCTTGCAGATAACAAAATCCACGTAATCGATAGCAATTTTCGGCAATTGCGTCTTTGACTGCTCCATCGTAGTCTCCTTTCTCAAGTCCGCAGTTCGCTCTATGCCAATTGTTCGCCCAGCCCAAACACCAGCCCAATCGCCTCTTTCAGGGTAACAAGTTGCTCCCGCTGCTTGGCCAGTTCGCCGCGTCCTTCACTGGTGATGGAATAATACCGCCGTTTGCGGCCACTTTCCGCATCCTCCACTTCGGCGACAACAAGACCTTTTGCCTCCAGATTATAGAGCAGCGGATACAATGTCCCCTTGCCAAGGCTAAAAAGCCCCTTGCTGCGTTTTTCAATCGCCTCACTGAGTTCATACCCATACATCCGCCCCCGCGACAACGTCTCCAGTACCACAACGGGTGCTACGCCTTTCAATAATTCTCGTTCGTATTTCATACTATACCCTTTCAAATAGTGGATTACTTTACATATTATGTATCACATAATATGCTTTGTCAACTATAAATTTCAAAAAATTCATGTTTTTTTCAAAAATGTAACTCCAAAACGACAGCCAAACTTTTTTAACCCTTGTAAAACAAGGCACATCTGGAGTACAATTAGGGAAATGATATGGAAAGGACGGATTATGGATGAAGATAGGCTGGTTATCGTCGGACAATTTGATACGCCGGAAAATGCCCACCTTGCCAAGATTGATCTAGAGGGTGCGGGTATTGACGCGATCATCGAAAATGATGTGCTTCCCTCAATCGGGTTGTTTTATACTATACCAACATGCAGTGTTAAAATCTTGGTGCGGGAAAAAGATGCCGAACAAGCCCGCCAAGTCTTGCAAGACGTCGAATCCGGCGAGCCGGCAGTGGACGAAAACGGTAACCCGCTCTTTAAAGCAGAAGATTGCGACGAAATCGAACCGGATTAAAGCTTTATACCAATATAGAAAGGATTCACAATGCCCCTCAAACAGCACATCATCTTAGGCGTTCACATAACCGACCGCGTCCGCCACGTGCGCAGCGTCCAGGATACACTGACCGAATTCGGATGCAGCATTCGGACACGGCTTGGCTTGCATGAAGCGGACCAGGGCTTCTGTGCGCCCAATGGATTGCTGCTTCTGGAAATGACCGACGACGCGGCCAACGCCAAACAGCTTGCTGACAAACTCAACGCCATCGAGGGCGTCGAGGTCAAGACGATGGTCTTTGATCACCCCTAAAGCCTCCGCCCGAGTAAACAATATTAAGGATAAAACGATGCAGATTAAGACCATTTCCAAGGTTCAGGCGGCGGCAGTTCAAATGGATGGGGCAAAAAATGTGTCTGTAAAGGTCGTTTTCGGCCCGGCAGATTGCGCCCCAACGTTCGCGATGCGGGTTTTTGAGATGGCTGGCGGCGGGCACACGCCATTCCACACCCACCCTTTCGAACACGAAGTGATGATTCTCAGCGGCGATATCGCGGTTGTTACCGAAAAAGGCCCCACCCCCGTCAAGGTCGGCGACTGCATTTTAGTCCAACCCAATGAGCAGCATCAGTTTAAGAATCTATCAGATACACTGACCGCCTCGTTTATGTGCCTTGTCCCGATTGCATACCAGAAATAACGCACCATTTAGCTTATGCCCCATTGCCCAAATTTAGACGCTATGGATGGCTTTGTCGGCGATATCTGTGCGGTAGCAGGCTCCTTCGAAAGAAATGAGCGAAACCGCTTCGTATGCTTTGGCTTTGGCTTCGGCGATGGTATTGCCCATCGCGGTTACGCCGAGAACACGGCCGCCTGCAGTTACGATCTTGCCGTTCTTTTCGGCAGTTCCGGCGTGAAAGACCATCACATCTTTGATCTTAGCCGCCTGGTCGAGGCCGGAAATGACCTTGCCTTTTTCGTAGTCGCCGGGATAACCACCGGAAGCCATCACTACACAGACCGCCGGACGCGGATCCCATTGCATCGTTATGTCGCCCAGTGTCCCTTTGCAAACGGCAACCAGCACGCTCAGGAGGTCGCTTTTGAGCCGCATCAGGATTGGCTGCGTTTCGGGGTCACCAAATCGGGCGTTAAACTCCAATACCCGCGGGCCGCCCTGTGTCAGCATCATTCCCGCATACAGAACACCCTTATACGGCGTATCATTGCGGTTCATGCCATCAACCGTCGGAACCAGCACTTCACGAACAATCTGATCCATGAGCTTATCGGTAACAACCGGAGCGGGGCTGTAGGCACCCATGCCGCCGGTGTTGTCGCCGGTGTCGCCGTCGCCGATGGGCTTGTGATCCTGTGCCGATTCCATCACATAGATGCTCCGGCCATCGACAAAGGCTAAAATCGACGCTTCCTGGCCGAGCAGTTTATCTTCCACAACCACCGTGCGGCCGGCGTCGCCAAATATTTTGCCGAGCATAATCCGTTCGGCGGCAAGAATCGCCTCCGAGGGGTCATCGCAGACAAAGACGCCCTTGCCTTTGGCAAGGCCGGCGGCTTTGACAACAACGGCTTCGTCACGTGTGGCGATATAGGACTTAGCATCCTCAAAATTGTCGAATGTCCGCCCCTCGGCGGTGGGGATACTGTTGGAACGCATCACCTGCTTGGCGAAAGCTTTGTCAGCCTCAATCTGGGCAGCAGCTTTGGACGGGCCAAAGGCCATAATCCCGGCCTGCTCCATCGCATCGACGATCCCCGCCGACAGCGGGTCTTCCGGGCCTATGATCGCCAGGTCGATTTTCTTGCTTTTGGCGAACTCGACCAGAGCCGGAATATCGTTATCGCCGATGGCGACGTTTTCGCCATAGTGCTTTGTGCCGGGGTTGCCCGGGGCGATATAGAGCTTCTGCAACTTCTTGGATTGCGACAACTTCCACGCAATCGCGTGTTCCCTGCCGCCCGAACCGACCAATAATACTCGCATTAATTTGTCCTTAATTTCTACCATTATTTTCACGTTGTGGGTGAATACTACAATGTTAAGGGACAAGAGTCAATAATTAGAAAGAAAACACAATATGTCTAACGCATGGAATAAGATTAACATAATTTGCAGGGTAGTACAAAAAAACAAGTTTCCCCCAAAGCCCGATTAGTTTTTTGTTGAAAAAAACCGCATTTCTGCCACAATAGACACAACGTATTAAAGATTTGCCCTATAGAGAACAAGTGTATATGCAATAATGGACCCAAAAACGATATGATTTTTACGCTGCATCGCTATATTTTTAGGGAATTGCTCAAGGTTTTCGCTCTGGCAACGGTAGCGATGACGCTGATTTTGAGCCTGGGCTTTCTGCTAAAGCCCATTCAGGAGTACGGCGTCAGTCCCGGGCAAGTCCTGCACCTGATAGGCTATCTGATGCCTATCACACTGACATTTGTACTGCCGATGAGCGCGCTGTTTGCCGCATCCATGGTTTACGGCAGGTTCGCCGCCGACCGGGAACTGGATGCCTGCCGTGCCAGCGGAATTGGCCTCTGGACGCTGGTCTATCCGGGACTGTGTCTGGCCATTTTGGTCGCCATCACCAATCTGGTACTCAGTTTCCATGTCGCCCCGACATTTGTCCAGCGCAGTGAAAAAAGCGTCAAGGCCAATGCCGAGCAGATTTTGTTCCGCAATCTTCAGCGCAAAGGCTACTACACACTGCCTAAATCGACCTTGAAAATCTATGCCGAACGGGCCGACCCGGAAAAAAAAATACTGGAAGGTGTCATCGTCATCGACACCAAAAATGCCGACATTCCGTGGATGATTCTGGCCAAAACAGCCAGAGTCGAATTTGAAACGCATTCCGAATACAATAACGCCAAGATTATCGCACAGGATACCACGCGAATCGACGACCAATCCTCCGTCGAGATAGGCAACTCCGTCATCGAGAGACAATTTGAGCCGCTGCTGGCCGATAGTATTAAATTTTACAAACTCGATAAACTCAAGCAGATTCGCATCGATAAGCTCAAATATCCGCCGGTTCGCAAAGTCGCGATGGGAGCTTATGACCAAATGCTTTTGGAGATGGTATGCCGATATTTTGAGCAGACGTTTACCAGCGCCAGCCCGCAGATCCTGCTTCAGGATGCCGATGGACGACGCGATTACTTTTTAATTGCGGCAGGCTGCACGGTCAATTCGGCCAAAGAACTGACACTTGATTTAACCCCGCCAATCCAGATGATCGAATATGACCGGGTACAAAATCAGAAAATCAGGCGGGAATGCAAGAAAGCGTCTTGTCGACTGGATAATAACCAGGCAACGCCGCGGCTGGAATTGAATCTGGAAAACCCAACATGGGATCGCGGCGACGGCCTTAAGAATGTGGCGCTGGTTAAATTCGTTCCCAATGTTGATATTCCCGCTCCCATCGAGGAAAAAGCGAGCCAAACCTCTGTCTTGGAAACTCTGGCAAGTGTTGGACAACCCGCCTCTGTGCTTCCGAAACCGAGCGCCCGATTACAAGACGCTATTGGGGCAGTTAAAAATAAACTGTCCGGCGTCAACGATGAAATCGACGCCGAAATCAACTCCCGATTAGTTTGGGGGCTTGGATGTGTATCGCTGATTCTAACCGGCATCGCGCTGGGCGTATTTTTCCGCGGAGGTCATCTGCTCAGCGCTTTCGGCGCCAGCGCCGTTCCGGCAGGGGTGCTGATTGTATTTATTGTTTCCGGCAAGCAGATTACCAAAAACAACGCAACCACGGCTGCGATGGGCGTGATGACAATGTGGCTGGGACTGATATTGCTGACGATGCTGACGGTCTTCTTATATCGCCGTCTGTTGAGGACTTAGGAGAATCAATGAAGATTCTGGATCGCTATGTAATTAAACAATTTCTCATCGGGTATATGATCGCATTTTGCGTACTGATTGGAATGATTATCGCGATGGATTTGTTCATCCATTTGGACGAATTTGCCGAGAATTCCGAATCGGGCGCAAAGGCAGTAATGATGAATATCCTGACGTATTACAGCGCACGCGCGGCGGTGTGGTTTCGCGATATGGCCGGGGTGATTACGGTTATCGCTGCGGTCTTTTCGCTGGTCCGAATGACCAAAAATAACGAGCTGATTGCCGTGATGGCATCCGGCATGAGCCTTAAACGATTTATCGCCCCAATTATCGCGATGGCAGCGCTGCTGACCACCCTGCAGATACTGGATCAGGAATTGCTGATTCCGCGATTAACTTCGCAGCTAACCCGGAGTCATGACGATATACCGGGGGTCAAAAAATACGATTTGTGGTTCGCCTCAGACTCCAACAATTTGATTTGCACCCCGCAATTTGATCCGCAAACCCGCACAATGAAGTCGCCTTTTATCATTTTGCGCAAGCGCCTGCCTCGCACAGATCAACGTGTCGTTACAGGACGCATCAAAGCAACCTCAGCGGTATATGATTACAACCGTGGCGGCTGGGTGTTCAATGGCGGTGAGCTGCTGCAAGTCCCGGACTCTTCGGATACTGCACCCCTGGAAAAACAAGCCGCCAAAACCGTTTTTTTAAAGAGCGACCTGTCGCCAGAACAAATACCAATTCGCCGTCAGGAGGGGTATAAATCACTGCTCAGTTCTGCCCAATTGATCAAGCTGGCACAAACTCAAGGCACCCGCCAAAGCGACCTTGCAGAACTGTACTTGCAAAAGCACACCCGCATTACCGACCCAATTTTGAATCTGGTCATGCTGCTGGTCGCCCTGCCGGTACTGGTTTGCCGCGATCCGCGCGACATGAAGACTGCGATTATGATCAGCTTTGCCACGTCAACAAGCTGCTTTGTCCTGTCCTTTGCCTGCAAGATGTTCGCAACTGAAGTCTTTTTCCATCAAGTTCGTCCGGAACTCTGGGCTTGGGCGCCGATTTTTATCTTTGTCCCCATCGCCCTGATTCAATTAGATTCCATGAAAACATAAATATGTGAGTGTTTTTTTTCTGAAGCGTCCCATAATTTTGCCGATTTATACCCCTTGAAATACGTATCCAAAAATTACTCAAAAAAATCTTTTATTTTTCCTATTTTTTCTAATTTGCCTATTTTAACTTTGCCGATGATATGGTCATAACGGAAGATTAACCATTTTAACGGAGACCGTACTATGGAAAGTACATTAAGTACATTAGTGGATCAAAGAAATGACGTCAGGTCGGAATTATCCTGGCCTGTGAGCATCTGGCTTCCGGAGGCAAATCGGTTTTTTACAGGACACAGCGTCAACGTCAGCAAGGGCGGTGCGTACATCACACTTCCGATGACGGCACCCGTTCGTCCGGGCAATGAAATTGAAGTCAATTTCCCCCGCACGATGTCGCTGGCACGTCAAAAAGGACAGTATGCCCGTATTAAATTAGGCAAAGTATTGCGGGTTGAGCGGGCCGAAGTGCTGCACAACGGCACCATCGGGCTGGCCGTCCAATTTATGTCCTAACCCCCCTCTTTTTTTGTGGTGAAAAAGCAAAAACGCCGACAAAGCTAACCGCTTTGCCGGCGTTTTTTGTTGTCTATTGCGGAAATACTACTCTGTAATCTGCATCTGCCGAATGAACGCATCTGCTTCAGCCATCGAGCTTTCCATTTCACGAATCAGCAGGGATATCTCTTTTTCGATGACATC
>CAZVXR010000329.1:0-3402 GCA_964630865.1 uncultured Pirellulales bacterium
CATTTTCAGTTGGTGACAATTTGTCACCGACTCACTTCCTTCCTTTTTCAGCCGTTCTTTGAGCTTATTCCAGTACTTACGTGCGGTTTGAAAGTCCGGCTGCTGAATAAGAGCCGCAACAACATCCACCACCGAAAAATACCACACCCCCGCCTTTGCATCAAAAACCCGGCGGATTTTATGATCCTCAAACACAGCCAGCGATTGCGAATGTTCCATCATTTTTCCTTTTTTGAGATAGCTCCCTATTGCCTTTTCGCCCCCGAATTATACATCCCGTCCGAGATAGATACAAATAAAAACCGAACCTTTCCCCAATTTCCCCCCAACTTAGAACTAAGGACTTAAAACTCAAAACGACTTCCCCATTCTGCTTTCCGCAAAAATCTTTTTAATTTTTACCTTGTCATTTTGCCCTTTGATTTTTAATCTTTGATTTTGAAACTAAATTTCTTACTTTGAAAGCCAAACTATGAATAGAATCAAAATCGTCCTTATCAGTATTATTATCGCGGCTTGCCCCTCCTGCTCCCCCGCCAATAAATTGTCAATTGTCAATTATCAATTATCAATTTATAAAGACTCTCTCGTCAACCTCCGCGTTACCGTCTCCGGCTACGAGCAGTATCAGCCCTGGAAAAAAACCGACGTCGCACAATTATCCGGCTACGGCTGCGCAGTTGCGCCGTATCTGATATTAACCACTGCCGATAATGTTGCCAACGCCGCCGTCATCCAAGTTAGACGTTACGAAAAGAACGATTTTATCTCGGCGACCATCAAAGCAGTTGATTATGAGTACAATTTGTGCCTTTTACAGCTTGATCCAAACGAAGCCGGAGCCCCCTTTACCCCCCTTGCGTTTCACGATAAGTACAGCAAAGGCAAAGAGTTATCCATATATTGGCTGGCCATGGGAGGCAGCGTAACCGAAGCCCGCGGCATCCTCGACCGGGCGCAATGCGAGTCCAATCCGGTATCCTATAACAGCAACTTATTTTACATATTAACCAATCCCTCACGCTCGACCTCCAAAGCGGAGGTGGTTTTGGATAATGGCAAGGCCGTCGGCATCGTGGGTTTTTCGGGACGAACCGACGTAGGCGTAATTCCTGCCGAGTATATCAATCGATTTTTAACGGAAGCCCAGAAAACAACTTACAAAGGATTCGGTGATGTCGGATTCGAGGCAACCCCCCTGCTCGACCCGGCGGTACGCAAATATCTAAAATTGCCCGCTGATGCTCAAAACGGCGTTTATGTCAGCAAGGTTTATACCCTCGGAACCGGCTCAACCGAACTCAAACCCGGCGATGTAATTCTGTCAGTTGATGGATATGAGCTAAATCCGTACGGGAAATATCTTCATAAACAGTACGACCGAATTTCATATCTCCATCTGATAGGCCGGCGGTCGGTAGGCGATAAAATCCCATTCACCATCTTCCGAGACGGCGCGCAACTCTCTGTGGATATTGAAGTTAAAGACATACCCGTAAATTCAATGTTGGTCCCCTGCTACGACTACGACCAGCAGCCGGAGTATTACGTTGTTGGAGGTTATGTATTTCAAAAACTAACCCGAGACTATTTTAAACTTTGGGGAGAAAACTGGTCCGGAAAAGCCCCCCCCCACCTGATGCACTATTATTTGGATCAAGCATTTTGCCCCACAGAACAAAGAAAAGAAATTATCCTTTTAAGCTATGTGCTTCCCGCACCCATCAACCAGGGCTACCAGGAACTGGGTCGGCTGGTTGTCAGTAAATGGAATGGCGTTACCATTAATACATTCGCTGACATTGAAAACGCCCAGCAGTTAAACCCCAACCAGCCGTTCGATGTTGTTGAATTCGAAATGGACAACCCAAAACTCGTCATCCCAAGACAATATCTTGCACCGATGGATGAGCAAATCGCAGAGATATACGGCATTCAAAAAATGAAGCATATTCGCAAATAGGCAAGTCAAACTGTTTCACGTGAAACACTTCAAGGCGAGCAATGAAATGCTCGCCTTTTTTTGTTGGGTTCGTAAGAGTGTTTCACGTGAAACAATTTCTTTAAATCTTCTTTCTTTTTTAAGTTTTTCTGCTAATAATTACGACAATTACAGTGTTGTTATTGTGATGACGTAGCTTGTTTAAACTGAGAGAAATTATGGACAGCAAGAAAATTAAAAAGCCGCATTTGGGCAGGGGGCTTGAAGCGTTGTTGGGTACATTGTCGATTCCGACACAGGAAAACACGATTTCTGACCTAAAAACGACGATTAATGAAACAAAGCCAAATTTTCCGCCGGATAAACTGCTCCACAGCAGCAAAAACGAGCTTCCCGTATCAAAAATAAAGCCTAATCCGTATCAGCCGAGGACTGCGTGGAACGAGCGGGAGCTAAGTGAGCTGGCGGAGTCTATCCGGCAAAATGGGATTTTGCAGCCGGTGGTGGTGCGTCCCATGGCGGATGATTGGTATGAAATCATTGCCGGCGAACGGCGGTTTCGGGCGGCTCAGATGGCTGGATTATCGGACATTCCTGTGATGATTCGCCAAGCCAATGATCAGCAGATGCTGGAACTTGCATTAGTGGAGAATATTCATCGGTCGGATTTGAATCCTATAGAAAGAGCTATCGCCTACCAGAATTATATCAATACCTTTAATATCAGCCAGACCGAGGCGGCACAGCGGCTTGGCGAAGACCGCTCGGTTGTCGCTAACTTCCTGAGAATACTGGAGTTACCGCACGAAATTAAAGAGATGCTCACCGCGGGTACGCTGTCTATGGGGCACGCCCGGGCGATTTTGGCGCTGCCGACCGAGCAGCTTCGAAAGACCCTTGCCAACAAAGCTTTGGCAGGGCGGCTGAGTGTCCGGGAAGTTGAACGCTTTGTTCATCGGTACCTTGATGAATCGCAAAAACCGACCCCTGAAAAGAAGCAAAAGTCTGCCCACATTGTCGACTTAGAAAGACAGCTTCAGCAAATTCTCGGCACAAAAGTTTATATTGAATCCGGGCGAAAAACCCATAAAGGGAGAATCGTGATCGAGTATTATTCATTAGATGACTTTGAACGGCTGGCCGAAACGATGGGGATGAAATCGCTTCGGGATAATGACCATGGAGGCGTGGCGATTACGCAGTATTAGAGAATGTTGATTGTCTGTAGGAAAGAAGTCAGGAGTCTGGAGTCAGAAGACAGAGAAGTGGAATTTTGCCTGTTTAATTTTTTTACCATGAAGAGAAGGAAAAGAACTTAAGAACCCATGAACCCAAGGACTTAAGAATGAGGAAAGGTTTTACGTTTGGATTCTCGCCCTCCGAGTTTGCGGGGGCAGGTGATAGGCGGGCGACAATGCGGGCGCAAAGAAAATATAAAAAGGTGTGGGCTACTGGGATTC
>CAZVXR010000330.1:0-4873 GCA_964630865.1 uncultured Pirellulales bacterium
CGGAGGACTGATTATCCATAAACCTGCTCCTTGTTTTTGGCTTTTTCCTTCCCTATCTGCACTAATGTATCATGGATAATTCTACCTCTCCGCCCTTAACCATACAAGCCAATTCTTTCCTCAATTAACTGCCGAATAATGACTATCGGCTAATGAATATCCTGTAAATCCTCTCTAAAAAATATTCTCCTCACAGAGCTGCGCACAGAAATACAAAAAGCCGGCTTTTAGGCCGGCCTTTTGGTTCGAAATAGAGAGAGGAGAAAGAGAAGAAAGTCATGTATTGTTTACACGGTGGCAGACTCCTCGACGGCCATCATGTTATCCATTTTTTCTGAATCGGCAGGTTGGAACGGCAGCGGCTCAGCGAACTGCACCGCGACACGGCGGATAAACGGGCTGATTTCTTCCACGCGGCAGATTTTGCCGTGACGGACGAAATTGGCCATATCAAAATTATGCCGGCCGGTATATTTGGGAACACTGAAACGCGCGGTAATCGAATCGCCCGCATACGGCGCACGATCCGCATAACAACTAAACGCCGCACCGCCGCTGGAAACATCGATCATCTGTCCCTGAGTAAGCTCGTCGGCAAAATCCTCGGCAAACCATACGGGCCAATTATAACGAAGTCTCGGTTCAACCCTGCGTTCAGTGTTACTAACCATTGTGTTCTCCTTGTCTTGTACGTCCGTGTTTATTTTCAGCAAACCGCTTTTGCGTTCCTGAAGTATGGATTCGGACAAAGCAAGGAGGCTATTAAGCAGATATCAAAAATATTTTTCGGAAAAAATGATAATTGCACAAGGAGTAAAATTGCGATAATAGCGACATGGAAAGGCGTTATTTATGAGACCCAATAGAGCGAAAGTATCAAGACATTTGTGGTCTAATAAAAAAATGTCGAACCGCGTCCGATAACCCGCCTGATCAATAGGCAGACAAGCCGCAGGTTTAGCCTTGTCCGGCCAGTACCGCTTCGGTGAAAACGCGGGCGCGCTGTTGATAATTTTCAAACATATCCCAACTGGCGCAGGCCGGACTCATCAGGACGACATCGCCGGGAATGGCCAATTCACGACAAACCTTAACTGCTTCCGGCATGGACGCAACCCGGCGGATAATAACCCCGCCGCCCGCGTTTTCAATCGCCTTTTGAATGCTGTCGGCGGTTTGCCCGAGCAAAACCACCGCTTTGGCGCGGGCGACAATGATTCGCCCCAGTTCATCAAATGGGGTGTGCTTGTCGTAGCCGCCGGCAATCAGTATTTTTGGCTCTTCAATGCCCTCTAACGCGGCAATCGTACTAACCGGCGTAGTCGATTTCGAATCATTATACCAGCGGATATGGTTAATCCGGGCAACAAGTTGTAAGCGATCAGGAAGCGATTGGAATGTCTGGATGGCATTGAGGATACGATCTTTCGCAACGCCAAAATGCTCAACGACCTTCAACGCCGCGGCAAGGTTTGAGCGATTGGCGCGTCCGATAAGTGGAAAGACTTGCAGGAAGTTACCATCAACATTATCGGAACTAAAAAGCTGACTTTTGCGCCCCTGCTGCGATTTGTACTTTTCATACCAGCTCAAAGCAACCGGATCTTCGGCATTAAAGATAGAAACGCACGGCTTGTTCGGACTGAGCGTTTGATGACTGAAAATAAACTCCTTTGCGGAACAATAATTCTCGAATGTTCCGTGCCGGTCGAGGTGGTTGGGTGTCAGATTTGTGATAATTGACACATAAGGAGCGGCCTGAGTACGCGAAAGCTGTTCCAGTTGAAAACTGCTAAGCTCAAGAACCACAACATCTTTCGGCGTAATTTGTTCCAGCATCCCAAGAAATGGTCGATTTCCGATATTTCCCGACAGCCATACCTTATTATAAGGGATGGTTTGTTTTTGGCCTTCGCCCGCCGAAAGCAGATGATAAATCAGTGAGGTGGTTGTGCTTTTGCCGTTAGAGCCGGTGATGCCGACAATCGGAGCCGGGCAAAACTGAAAGAATAATTCGACTTGCGAGGCCAGCTTGACGCCAGCTTGCTGGGCGGCAGCCAGAAACTTGTTTCCCGGCGGAACCGCTGGATTGACAATCACGACATCGGCGGTCGTAAAATCTTCAATGCGATGTTCGCCAAGGCGGTATTCAATGGGCAACCCATCAAGCTGTTTTAGGGTATTGGCCAACTCTTCCGGCTTGGCAAGGTCGGTAACGAGGACTTTGCCGCCGGATTTGACGGCGAAAACCGCACTGTCCTCGCCCCCGCCAAATCGTCCTAACCCCATGACAACGATGCGCTTACCGGAAAGATAGTTATTCATAAGTTGAGCGATTCGACGTCTTACATTGCTTTCGAAAGTTCGATTTTCGCGTCAATAGCGGCTTGTTCGATGCACTTTTCCCAGTTGTCGCCAAATTGGCCTTTGTATTTTGCATCATCATAAGCATAAATAATCGATCGAGAAGCGTTGATTAATGCTCCAAGACCGTCTTTGTTGCAGAAACGAACGCAATCGGCGGCGGTTGCACCCTGCGAGCCGAAGCCGGGCACGAGGAACCAGCATTTCGGATATTTCTTACGCAGAATAGCGGTTTGTTCGGGGCTGGTTCCGCCGACAATCATTCCGACGCTGCTATAGCCAGCAGTTCCGAGTCGCTGGGGTTCTTCGGCGATTTGGCCGACAACGGCGGCTAACTTTTCGTACATTTTCATGCCGGAAGCATCCGCAAAATCCTGAATGGCTGCGGCTGAGGGGTTGCTGGCGCGAACCCAGACGAATACGCCTTTGCCCTGTTCATCGGCTGCGTCGGCAAACGGGATAATCCCATCAGCGCCGGCAAAGCCGTTGATTGTGATCGCGTCCGGAGCCAGAACCGAATCCATCCCGTCAAATTCCGGGTTGACTATGTGAGCGTCCGCATAGCATTCGGCGGTATGGCCGATATCGCCGCGTTTGACGTCGCCGATGACTTCGATGCCGAGAGCTTCCGCTTCGGATAGCAGCGAATAATACACTTCCAGGCCTTCCCAGAGGTATTTCTCGAAATACGCGATGTTGATTTTGACCGCAGGAACGATCGGGGCGACGATTTTCATTGTCCGGGTGCAGAAATCAAATATGGAATCGACCGCGGCGGCAAGATCAATCTCGCCGTCGCCACGTTCATTTTTCAAAGCCTGCGGCAGACGGGAATACACAGGGTCCAGCCCCACAATCAGAGGGGTGCTTTTCTTCTTTACACCTTCCACGAGTCTGTCGCTAAAATGACTTGCCACAACTAAGTCCTTTCTTTTGGTCTATATACTTGTTACAATTCGTCTTTTCTTGAACCGGCTATATTATCCGTTTTGCCATAGTCCGGCAAGAACGAATTTGAATTTATTCGTAAATGATAACCCTGTTTTTATGACCCAAAACACCGAAATAACCCATAAAATAGCAAAAAAGACCCATCGTTTGCGTACTTTTTTCATCGCCTTAGGCCTTATTTGGGCCTCCGCGGCGGCGGTGGCGCTTTATCTGCTGGGTTCTACGCCGACAGTCTATCAGCCGATACAGCCACCGGCTCAGGGACAGGTCAGTCCCTACCTGACGCATAAGTTGGGCCCGGATTTTTTCAATCGTGTCCAACTCGATAAACCCTTTGAACTGGTCATCGAGCAGCAGGGGCTTAACGAGATTTTCGCATCACAATGTCCCGAGCCGCAGACGTATGGCGGGTTTTCCTTTTCGGCGGCGGTGGCGGCATTTACGACCGACTCGGTTGTGCTGATGACGACGGTCGGGTTTAAGGATGCTTCCAGCGTGCTGTCTATTACCGCCAGGCCGACGATGGACGCGGCAGGCAAACTGAGTCTCAATATTAACTCCGTGAAGCTCGGGGCAATTCCGGTAACGGGGCTGGCAAAAAATCTGGCCCAGAAATACGCGGATGAGTATCTGCTCCCATCCGACCCCGAACTGGCGCCGATTGTCTATGGCGTACTGAACAACCAGCCGTTTGAGCCTGTGGGCAAGGTGTCCGATTATAAAATACGATTGAAACAGTTCGCTCTCGAACAGGGCAAACTGACCTTGCTGATCGAGCCGGTGAAGGAAAAATAAGACGTATAGGACTCATGGGCTTATGGATAAATCCGAAACCCAGACTTTCATTCCTGCACATGGTAACTATCAGCAATTACTTTCTTATCAGAAAGCCCAAATTGTTTACGACCTGACTTTCCGGTTTTGCGAGCGGTTTCTAAAAAAAGGCGACCGTACCATCGATCAGATGGTGCAGGCCGCCCGATCGGGCAAGCAAAACATCGTCGAAGGCAGTAAAGCCTCCGGTACTTCCAAAGAAATGGAGATTAAGCTGACCAATGTCGCGCGGGCCAGTTTGGAAGAACTTCTCGAAGATTACCGCGATTTTCTGCGAGTACGCGATTTAGCAATCTGGAACAAGGACTCCAAAGAAGCTCGCTATGCCCGCAAGCTGGGCAATAATTCCCATACGACGTATGAGTCTTATAGAGATTTTGTCGAAACGCGCCCCGCCGAGGTGGTTGCCAATATCGCCATATGCCTGATTCATCAAACCAATTATCTGCTGGATATGCAGATACGTCGGCAGGAACAGGATTTTCTCAAAGAAGGCGGCCTACGGGAGCGAATGACCCGCGCCCGACTAAACGTCCGAGACAAAATGAGGAATACCCACCCGAAAACATAACGACAATCCCCAAAAACAACCCCCAATTATACGTCCCATCCGTCCCATAAGTCCCACCCACTCAATTCCCCGTATTTCTGCATTCTATCGCCCATGCATTTTCCCCATTTTTCAATCAAAAATCGACCCTCGTCAATCGTCAATGCGTAAAAC